>NZ_JBHWBP010000434.1:0-5700 GCF_042735575.1 Streptomyces sp. NPDC059564
CCGCCCTCACCGCGGCGCCGGGAGCGGCTTCGCGTCCGGGGCCGGCGGCGGGGTCGTGGCCGAAGCGCCGAAGGGGGCCGCCGGGGGCGGGCCCAGCGTGGTGGTGCCCGGGGCCGCCGCGCGGTGGCCGAGCCCGGTGCGGTAGGCGTCGAGCGCCGCCTCCGTGCGGCCCTCCCGCCGCAGCAGGTCGCCCAGCAGCCGGCACAGGTCGGCCAGGTCGCCGCCCGCCCCACTGCGCTCCAGCAGAGCGAGCGCCCGTACGTAGTGCTCCTCGGCCGCCTCCGCCTGCCCGCGTTCCTGCGCGATCAGCCCCAGCAGCCGGTGCGCGCCGCCCGCGTGCACGGCCCCGGCGTCCACGGACCCCGGCGCCGCGTGCGGCTCCACCAGCCCCGAGACCAGTTCCACCGCCTCCTCGTACCGGCCCAGCCGGCGCAGCACATCGGCCAGCTCCACCTCCACCTGCGCGGTGTACAGGGCCGCCCGCCGGGCCGCCAGCATCTCCCGCGCGGTCCTCAGCTCCCGCTCCGCCGCCTCCAGTTCCCCGTGCTGCGCCCGGATGTAGCCGCGCATCCAGTGGCAGTGCGCCAGGTCCGTGCGCAGCCGCAGCTGCCGGTACACGGCCTGCGCCTTGGCCAGCGCGGCGTCGGCGTCGGCCGGCCGGCCCTCGGCGAGGAAGGTCCGCGCCACCTGCCGGTGCATCCCCGCCACCAGCGCCGGATCCCCGACCCCCGGCGCCAGCGCCAGCGCCAGTTCGGCGGCATGGGCCGCCCGGGCCACGGCGCCCATGTCGAGGTACGGGCTGATGACCGCCGCGTAGAGCAGCACCAGCGCCTCCGGATCCCCGAGGCCGCCCGCGTTCAGCGCGTCGATCGCGGACTCCAGCAGGTAGCAGGCGTAGCGCAGCTCCCCGCGCAGCAGGTGGGCGACCGCCCGGCCGCGCACGGCCCGCGCCCGGCGCGGCAGCGGCTCCCCGGCCAGCAGCAGCTCCGCCGCCTCGAAGTGCCGCGCCGCGTCGGCCGGAGCGCCGGACTCCAGGGCGCAGTCGCCGAGCCCGAGCAGCGCCTCGGCCCGCTCGTCGGCCAGGCCCAGGCGCTCCGCCTCGGCGAGCAGCCGGGCGAAGTGCGGGGCGGCCTCGTCCGCCGAACCGGTGGCGAGGGTGCGCTGCGCGTCGGTCAGGGCCAGCCGCAGCTCGGTGGCCAGATGGGCCGGGCGGCCGGTGGCCAGCTCCTCGTACGAGGTCTCGAGCCGGCCGGCGAGGAAGCGCAGCGCGGCCTCCGAGGGGCGGACCTTGCCCGCCTCCAGGGTGGACACGTACGCCGGGGTGTACGAGGGCTGCGCCAACTGCCGCTGGGTCAGACCGCGTTCCGCGCGCAGTCGCTGCACCCTGCGGCCGATCTCGGCCGGTTCGTCCACGAAATGCCCCCGTTGTGTACCTGGCTGTTTCAACTCCCCAGTATTCAGCGGGAGTCACCCATTGCGCAGGACCCGCGCGCCACCTAATTTAAGCAGCTGGTTCAGCGGATTTAACTCCGTACTTAATTTCCCCGGCCAACTCCCTCTCCAGGCGGAGGACTTCATGAGACCAGCCGTCAGACCGGCCCTGCGCACGGCCCTCGCAGCGATGTGCGCGAGCGCCGCCCTGCTGGCCGCGACCGCCGCTTCCGCGCCCGTGGCGGCGGCCGACCCGCCCCGCCGGGCCGCCGCCGTCGAGGTCGAGATACCCGGGCCGGAGCACGGCGGGGAAGCGGGCTCCGGCCACGTCCGGGTGCCGGCCGCCGGGCCCGCCAAGGCCGCTTCCCGCCTCTCCGATCCGGCCCGGGCGGCCGACGGGCAGGTCACCAAGATGGTCGGAAACGGCCCCACCGGCGACCGGCTGGACGTGGTCGTGATCGGCGACGGCTACACCGCCGACCAGCTCGGGCAGTTCCACGCCGACGCCCGGGCGAAGTGGGCCGAGGTCACGGCCGTCGAGCCGTACACGACGTACCGCGACCTCTTCAACGTCTGGACCGTGGACGCCGTCTCCGCCCAGTCCGGCGTTTCCGGCGACCCCGGCCCGGACACCGTCCGCGACACCGCGCTCGGCTCGTACTTCTGGTGCGAGTCCATCGAGCGGCTGCTGTGCGTGGACCAGCCCAAGGTGGACGCGTACGTGGCCAAGGCGCCCGCCGCCGATCTGGTCATCGTCCTGGCCAACAGCGCCAAGTACGGCGGTGCCGGCTACAACGAGCCCAGCGCCGCCCTCGGCTACGAGGGCATCTCCACCGCCTCCGCCGGCCACCCCAAGTCCGGGCAGGTCGCCATCCACGAGACCGGGCACTCCCTCGGCAAGCTCGCCGACGAGTACTTCTACCCCGGCGTCCCCGACTACGAGAAGTACACCGGCCCCGAGCCGGCCGAGTCCAACACCTCGACGCTGGACGCGGGCGCGATGGCCGGGCAGCGGGCCAAGTGGTACCGCTGGCTCGGCGAACCGTCCCCCGACGGCGGGACCGTCGGCGCGTACGAGGGCGGCGGCTACTACGTCACCGGCCTCTACCGGCCCACCGACAGCTCGCTGATGCGCGTGCTGGGCAAGCCCTTCAACCTCCCCGGCGTCGAGGCGATGATCGGCGGGTTCCACCGCCACGCGCACCTCGTCACCCCGCTCACCCCGACCGACCGCGTCCTGCGGCTGCGGAACACGGCGAAGGCCGCCGTCCCGCGCCTGGCCGCGCCGGACGGACGGCAGTTGGCGGTGCGCTGGTACCTCGACGGGCGGGAGCTCAAGCGGTTCGCGGGCCGCACCGAGGTACGGGTGGCCGACCTGTGGCTGCTCGACCTGCGCGGCCACAAGCTGTCGGTGACCGCCGAGGACCGCACGCCCGCCGTCCGCGACCCCGCCGTCGCCCGCACCCTCACCTCGACGGCCACCTGGGACGTCCGCCTCTGAGCGGGCACGCGCGGCGGGTACGGGACCGGGCCGCCACCGCGGCGGCGCGCCCGGACCCGCCCCGGCCGGTCGTGCGGGCGGCCCTAGGGGAGCTCCGGGCCGGCCGCGTAGCGCCAGAAGTCGCGCATGACCGGGGGCGGGGTCGGGCCGCTCAGTTCGCGTTGCGTCAGCAGGATGGCGGTGGTGGCGGTGGAGGGGACGATGTGGGCGGCCGTGCCCGTGCCGCCCACCCAGCCGTAGCGGCCGAGGACGTTCCAGGGGTCGCGCACGGTGACGTCCACGGAGCCGCCGAACCCCCAGCCCTGGCCCTCCAGGAACAGTGCGCCGCCCTCCCGTTGGGCCGGTGTCAGCCAGTCGGTGGTCATCCGCCGTACGGAACCGGGCGACAGCAGCACCCGCCCGTCGTCGGTCAGGCCCCCGGCGAGCAGCATCCGGGCGAAGGCGTACAGGTCGGCGGCGGTGGAGACCAGGCCGCCGGTGCCGGACGGGAACGCCGGGAGGCGGCTCCACTGCCCGTCGGGGGCGTCGATCAGTTCCAGCGGGCCGCCCTCGGGCCCGCTGCGGTAGTAGCCCGTGAACCGGCCGAGTCCGCCCTCCGGAACCGCGAAGGCGGTGTCCGTCATCCCCAGCGGGCCGAAGACCCGCTCCTCCAGGAACGCGGGCAGCGAACCCCCCGACACCCGGGCGATCAGTACGCCGAGGACGTCGGAGCAGGTGTTGTACAGCCAGGCCTCGCCCGGCTGGTGCAGCAGCGGGATCCGGGACAGGGCGGCCATCCACGCGTCCGGCGCCGCGACCAGCTGCGGCTGCGGCGGACCCTGCCGGAGCTCGCTGAACAGCAGCCCGACGGCGGGCAGGGAGAAGTCCGACGGGAAGCCCCAGCCGGCCCGGAAGGTCAGCAGGTCCTCGACGGTGATGGGCCGCGCGGCCGGCACCACGTCCTCGACCGCCGCGTCCGGTGTGCGGACGACCATCGGCGAGGCCAGCTCGGGCAGCCAGCGCGATACCGGGCTGTCCAGGGCCAGCCGGCCGTCCTCGATCAGCGTCATCACCGCGGCGGCGGTGACCGGCTTGGTCAGCGAGGCGACGCGGAAGATCGAGTCCGGGGCCATCGGCGTGCCGCCGCCGGCCTGCGCGTACCCGAGGGCGGCGGTCTCGACCCGGTCGCCGCGCGCGACCAGGGCCACCGCCCCCGGCATCGCGCCGCCGCTCACGTACCGGTCCAGGACGCGGTGCAGGCCGGTCATCGGTTCACCTTCCGGGAGGGGTGGGGCGGGGAGCCGGCAGGGCGTCCCACAGGGCGCAGTGGTGTGCGGCGGCGGCCTCGAACGGCCGGATGCCCCCGGGGCCCGGGGCCAGCCTCAGCACGGACGCGGCGGCGGAGGGCGCGATCCGCGGCCACGCGGCGGCCCCCGGCCCGTTCGGCGAGCCGGTGCGGGCGAAGCGCGTCCAGTAGCCGGTCATCGCCTCCGACAGCAGCCGCTGGGGCTCCGCCAACGGCACCGACGTGAACAGGTAGGGCAGTTCGAAGCCGTGCGCCGCCCCGTACGGGAAGCCCGCCGGCTCCGGCAGCCCGACGGAGTTCGGGGCGCCCCGGTCGGCGAACAGGTAGCCGTACGTGGGCACGTGGCGGGCCAGCGCCCGGCTGTCGCGGAGCGCCGGGCAGGTGAAGGAGGCATCGGAGAGCGCGGTCGCGAAGGCCAGCGCCGCCGTCGGGAAGGAGGCCGCCGGGTACGCCGCCTCGACGGCCGGGGCCGAGGCGCCGAAGGAGGCCAGCAGCCGTGCCCGGTAGCCCCGTTCGCCGTCCACCGGGTACGCCGCCAGGGTCTGCGCGAGGAAGAGCCGCGTCTCGTCCAGGTTGGTGCCCTGGATCACCGGCACCCGGTGGAAGCGGCCCGACTCCAGGGCCCGGCGCGGTTCGAGGGGGAGCAGGGCGTTGCCGTAGGAGACCCCGGAGAAGCCGTCCATCAGCTCGGTCGTCGCCAGCCGGCCCGCGTCCAGGCCGCGCAGGCAGTCCAGGACGGTGCCGGACGGGGGCGCGCCGCAGCCGAGCCGGACCGCCGCCGCGGTGCCCTCGGAGACGGTGCGCCGCTCGGGCACGATGGGCTCGTAGGCGCCGAGCGTCGGCAGCAGGGCGTACGGCGGCACGGTGGTCGAGCAGGAGCCGCTCTGTGCTATGGCCCGCGCGAACAGGCCCGCCGACGCGGGGGAGGCCAGGTGCGCGCAGACGCTGAGCCCGCCCGCCGACTCCCCGAACACGGTCACCTCGCCCGGGTCCCCGCCGAACCCGGCCGCGTTCGCCCGTACCCAGCGCAGGGCCGCCTGCTGGTCGGCCAGACCGAAGTCCGGGGCGCCGCCCAGCTCGGGATGGCCGAAGAAGCCGAAGACGCCGAGACGGTAGTTGACGGTGACCACCACGGTGTCGCCCCGCACGGCCAGCGGTTCGGGCCGGTACGGGTCGCCGGCGCCGTTGCGGAAGCCCCCGCCGTGGAACCACACCATCACCGGGCGCCCCCGGCCCGGCCCCGCGGGGGCGGTGACGTTCAGGTACAGGCAGTCCTCCGAGCCGCTCGGCCCGCCCGGTCCGAGCGGCGGCAGCTGGACGCAGCGGGCCCCCGGCGCTCCCGCGTCGAGCACCCCCGCCCGGTGCGGGGCGGCGCGCGGGAGGCGCCAGCGCAGCGGGCCCGTCGGCGGGGCGGCGTACGGGATGCCCTCGAAGGTCGCGTACGTTCCGTGCGCCCGGCCCCGTACGGGCCCTTCGGCGGTGG
>NZ_JBHWBP010000435.1:0-5669 GCF_042735575.1 Streptomyces sp. NPDC059564
CTTCCAGCCCCGCCGGCGATTGAGTGACCCGTACCGGCCCGGAGAGAGGGCTACGCGTCGAGGCCGATGGCGAAGGCGGCTTCCAGGTCGTGCTGGGAGTACGTACGGAACGCCACGTGCGTGTCCGTGGCCTCGACGCCCGGGATCTTGCTGATGCGGCCGGGGATGATGTCGGCCAGGTTCTCGTGGCGGGCGACGCGGACCAGCGCGATCAGGTCGTACGTGCCGGTGACGGAGTAGACCTCGCTGACGCTGTCCAGCGCGGCGATGGACTCGGCGATCTCGGGGATGCGGTCCACGCTGGTCTTGATGAGCACGATCGCGGTGATCACGGTTGGCTGTCTCCCTCGCCGGCAGTCGCTGTCCGCCTCACTCTAGTCGTACGCCGATATCGCGCCCACGCGTAGAGGAACCCCACCGAGAAGCCCACCACGTGGGCCAGGTACGCCACTCCCGGCCCGCTCTCCGCGCGCTGCGCCGCCAGCCACTGCAGGGCGAACCAGAACATCAGCACGATCCAGGCCGGGAAGCGCAGCGGCAGGAAGAGCAGGAACGGGAACAGGCTCGTCACCCGGGCCCTGGGGAAGAGGCAGAGGAAGGCCCCGAGGACCGCCGAGATGGCCCCGGAGGCGCCCACCAGGGTCTGGTCCGAGGAGGCGTTGGCCGCCGCGTACGCCGCCAGCGCGAGGTACCCCGTACACACGTAGAAGACCAGGAAGGGCGCCCGGCCCATCCGTTCCTCCGTCATCGCGCCGAAGACGTGCAGGAAGAGCATGTTGCCGAGCAGGTGCAGCCAGCTGCCGTGGACGAACAGCGCGGTCAGCGGGGTCAGCAGCGGGCGTCCGGCCCCCGAGAACAGCTCGTCGGGGACCACTCCCCAGTGCCGGAAGTACTCCGTCCCGTTGGCCAGCAGCCGTTCGCCCGTGCCGTAGGACGGATTCAGGCCGGAGGCCGGGCCGAACAGGAAGGCCAGGCAGCAGCCGGCGATCAGCGCGTACGTGACCACCGGGCCCCGGGCGGCTTCGCGTAAGGTCCGCCACTTTACGATCATGAGACAGAGCATGACGCAGGTGGACCCGCCCGAGGGTGGTGCCAGGCCGTAGGGTTACGTGCGCGCTCCGTGGAGCGCCGCGGAACGCTTTAATTGAATGAGCTACGAAGGAGAGAGCGGCCTGATGACGGTTCCCCTGCCGACGGACACCACCCGGTGGCGCTGCACGCTGTGCGGCAACCTCACGCGGTTCGACGTCACCCGTTCGTCGAAGGTCGTGGAGTACGTCCACCTGGACCTCGCCGGGGAGCCCAAGGTCGAGGAGCGCGAGGTGGTCAGTGAGACCATCGAGTCGGTCCGCTGCCGCTGGTGCAACGCTGTGGACCAGATCGAGCTCGTGGACAGGCCGGGCGCGGACTCCTGAGGGAGCCGGGCCCACAGTAGATCACGGTAGGGGTGACGGATTGTGGAGCCAGCAAGCGGCGCTGAGCCGGCCGACGCGGCCGGCGACGCCGCCGAGGTGCTCGACCGCCCGCTGCCGGAAGGCGTGCGGCGCCGGGTCGTCGCGCTCGTCTCGGACGCCTTCGGCGGACTGACGGTCGCGGACCTCCCGGCGCAGCTGCGCCAGTACGCCCGTTTCACCCCGACCCGGCGCGCCAAGTTCGCCGGCAACGCCATGGCCGCCGCCGTGGAGACGGACGGCGCCTTCCGCAGCCGGATCGCCGAGAAGCTGCGCGAGGCGCAGCCGGAGCTGGCCGGGGCGCTGGACGCCTGTGCCCCGCCCGCCGCCGCGGACCCGCTGGACGTGGCGGCCGCCGCGTACGTGCTGCGCCCGGCCGGCTGGGTCAAGCTGGTGGCCGCCGCGGGCGAGGAGGCGCAGCGCGCCGACGCCGAGCGGGTCGGCGACGAGACCCGCCGCGAACTGGATCGGCTGCGCGAGGAACTGGCCCAGGCGCGGGAGCACCAGCGCGCCGGGGGCGACCAGGTGCGGGCCGACCTGGAGTTCGCCCGCAAGGAAGCGGAATCGCTTCAGCGCAAGCTGCGCAGTGCCCTCAGCGACGTCAAGCGGGGCGAGGCGGCCCTGCGCAAGGTCAATGCGGAGATCGACGGGTTCCGCGCCGAGGCGGCCGCGCAGGTGGCCGCCGCCGAGAGCGAGACCCGGCGGCTCAAGTCCCGGCTGGCGGAGGTGGAGTCGGCGCTGGAGACCTCGCGCCGGGCCACCCGCGAGGGGCGCAGCATCGAGGACATGCGGCTGCGCCTGCTGCTGGACACGGTGCTGGACGCGGCGGCGGGCCTGCGCCGCGAGCTGGCGCTGCCTCCGGTGTCGACGCGGCCCGCCGACACGGTGGAGGCCGTCGAGCCGGGCCGGATGACCCCGAAGGACATCGCGGCGCGGGCGCTGTCGGAGACCGATCCGGCGTTGCTGGACCAGCTGTTGGCGCTGCCCCAGGCGCATCTGGTGGTCGACGGCTACAACGTGACCAAGACCGGCTATCCGACGATGCCGCTGGAGAAGCAGCGGCTGCGGCTGCTGGGCGGGCTGTCGATGCTGGCCGCGCAGACGGGCGCCGAGATGACCTGTGTCTTCGACGGGGCGGAGCTGGCGGCGCCGGTCCTGCTCGCGCCGCCGCGCGGGGTGCGGGTGCTGTTCTCCAAGGCCGGGGTGACGGCGGACGAGCTGATCCGCCAGCTGGTGCGCGCCGAGCCGCCCGGCCGTCCGGTGGTCGTGGTCTCCACGGACCGCGAGGTGGCCGACGGGGTGGCGAAGGCGGGGGCCCGGCCGGTGACGTCCGCGCTGCTGCTGAAGCGGCTGTCGAGGGTTTCGTAGCAGACGGGGCTTTTGGCGGCTTTCGTAACTGCTGCGCGCAATGCCGGATTTGGCGGGTGCCGCAGGAGACGTACCGTCAACTCGTCGGCACACAGCGTGCGCCGCGGGTAAAAAGGCCGCTCGGGAAGCGGAATTTTTCTCGCGGGGATTTGAACTGATCACAGGCGGGTCACTAGGGTCTGTTCAAACCTTCGTGCGGTAGATCGCCCATTCGGGGTGTCTGCGGAGGCGCGCTGCCGAGTGTGCGACCGTCTTCGGCGGCTCCAGGAAGAAGGAGCTCGCGTTCGTGGCGTCCCACCGTCGACCCAAGCCGCCGACCCGCACCCGCGTGAGCGTGCTCACCGCCCTCGCCACCGCGGCCGTCGCCCTCTCCTCCCAGTCGGCCATGGCCGCCCCGGACAAGCCGAACAAGGACGAGGTCAAGACCAAGGTCGACGCCCTCTACGAGGAGTCCGAGCAGGCCGGCGAGAAGTCCAACGAGGCCAAGGACCGCCAGAGCAAGCTCGAAAAGGAGATCGGGCAGCTCCAGGACCAGGTCGCGCGCGGCCAGGACGAGCTCAACGCCCTGCGCAACACCCTCGGTTCGATGGCCACCGCCCAGTACCGCGGCGGCGGCCTCGACCAGTCCGTGGAACTGCTCCTGTCCGCCGATCCGCAGACCTACCTCGACAAGGCCTCCACGCTGCAGCAGTTGAGCGGCAAGCAGGTCGAGGCGATATCGAAGATCCAGGCCAAGCAGCGCACCCTCGCGCAGCAGCGCCAGGAGGCCACCGGCAAGCTCGCCGACCTCGAGGCCGTCCGCAAGGAGCTGGCCGAGAAGAAGGCGGCCGCCCAGGCCAAGCTCACCGAGGCCCAGGCCCTGCTCAACTCGCTGACCGCGGAGGAGCGCGGCCAGCTGAAGAGCGAGGCGGCCAAGGAGGGCGCGGACGCCGCGAAGGCCGCGGGCGGGAGCGCCAAGCCCGGTGCGGTGAAGGGCTCGGGGCGGGCCGCGGCCGCCCTCGCCGCCGCGGTGACCCAGGAGGGCAAGGGCTACAACATGGGCTCCACCGGCATGGCGTACTGGGACTGCTCCAGCCTGGCGCAGTGGGCCTACGGACAGGCCGGCGTCCAGATCAGCCGCACCACCTACACGCAGGTCAACGACGGCACGCGCATCGGCATGAGCGAGCTCCAGCCCGGAGACCTGGTCTTCTTCTACGACGACCTGCACCACGTCGGCCTCTACGCGGGCAACGGCCAGGTCTTCCACGCCGCCAACCCCAGGAGCGGCGTCAAGTACGAGGCCATGCGGAACATGCCCTTCCAGTTCGGCGTCCGCGTCGGCTGACCCCACGCCTCCCCGGCCCAGGGGGCGCGCCGCACACCGCCCATCCGGGCGAATTGCGCGGCCCCGCTGTGACCTCACGCCCCACCGGTGACCTGCGTCTCCGGTGGGGCGTCACTGTGCGCGCCCTCCGGCGGTCGTTGGCCGGTGCGTGGTGGCGCCGCTACTGTCTGCCAGCGCGGAACCGGCACACGGCCGTCCACGGGGGGCGGACCCGGTCCCGCGCAGCGGAAGGGAGCGGTTCCACGTGGCGTCCCATCGCCGGTCCGGGCTCAGCGGCCTCGACCGGAACACCAAGGTCACCGTCTTGACCGCCGCCGCGGCCACCGCCGCCGTGGCCCTGACGGGCGCACCCGCCCAGGCGGCCCCAGGGCTCCCGCACGACCCCTCCACCGGTTCCCGCGCCCAGGTCGACCGGCTCTTCGAAGAGGCCGAGCAGGCCACCGAGCGGTTCAACGAGGCGGACGAGAAGGCCGGCAAGCTGAGGGCCGAGATCAGCCGGGCCCAGGACGCGGTCGCCCGCGGCCAGGACCGCATCAACACCATGCGCGGGGTCCTCGGCGCCTTCGCCGGAGCCCAGTACCGCTCCGGCGGCCTCGACCCGACCGTCGAGCTGATGCTGTCCGACGATCCGGGGGACTACCTCGACAAGTCCGCCGTCCTGAACCGGCTCAGCGGCCGCCAGGCCCAGCAGCTGGGCGAACTGCGCGAGGAGCAGCGCCGGATCGGCCAGCAGCGCCAGGAGGCCTCCCGCAAGCTCTCCGAACTGGAGGCCCTCCGTACGGAGGTGGCCACCCAGAAGCGGTCCGTCACGGCGAAGCTCGCCGCCGCCCGGCAGCTGCTCAACGCGATGCCCTCCGGGGAGCGGGCCGACTTCGAGCGGGCCTCGCGCTCGGGCGGCCGCGCCGACGTGCTGCCGGAGCCGTCCTTCGCCGGGGGCGCGGGCCATGCCTCGGGGCGGGCGATGACCGCCGTGATGGCGGCCCGGGCGGCGGTCGGGCGGCCGTACGTGTGGGGTTCCACCGGCCCCTCCGGCTTCGACTGCTCCGGGCTGATGGTGTGGTCGTACCGGCAGGCCGGGGTCTCGCTGCCGCGCACCTCGCAGGCGCAGCGGTACGCGGGCCGGCAGGTGCCGCTCTCGCAGGCCCAGCCCGGGGACCTGGTGACGTACCGCTCGGACGCCAGCCACGTCGGCATGTACGTGGGCAACGGGCAGGTGGTGCACGCCCCCTACCCGGGGGCGCGGGTGCGCTACGACCCCGTCGGGATGATGCCGGTCTCCTCGGTGACCCGCCCCTGAGCCTGGCCGTGCGTACGATCGGCTGATGATTCCGGTCCGCCGAGCCCTCCGCGCGCTGCCGCTCCTGCTGTGTCTTCTGCTGGGCCTGCTGCCGTGCGGGGCGCTGGCCGGGTGCGCGCGGCCGGACGTGGGCGGCCCCGCGGGCCCCCGGCGGCCGGGGGGCCGCGCCCCCCGGGGGCGCCCCCCCCCCCCGCCGCGCCCCCGGAGCCCCCAGGAGGGGGGGTGG
>NZ_JBHWBP010000436.1:0-5625 GCF_042735575.1 Streptomyces sp. NPDC059564
GCACCGGGCCAGCCGGATGCCCGAGTGGACCCGCCGCCTCACCCGGGAGCTCGACACCTTCGCGGAGCAGAACGCCACGACCACCCTCCCCGTCCCCATCGCCCTCAACCAGCCCCCCGAACCCCTCCGCCTCGGCCCCTCCGACGACGCGGAATGGGCCGCCTTCGCCGCCGAGTCCATCCTCACCGCCGCCGGGGTCCTGCTCAGCGACCTCAGCCGGTCACGCCGCATGCGCGCCGCCATCGACCTCGCCTGGAACGCCCTCGCCAGCGAGGTCGCGGCCGCCGCCGAACGCGCCCCCGAGGTGGAATCGGCCGTCCTCCCCCTCCGCGCCCGCATCTCCGTCCGCGCCGGCCTCGGCAACCTCGCCGCGGGCCTGCGCCCGCCCGCCACCGGCCACGACAACCCGCACTACTTCGACGACGCCGCCTGCGTCCGCGCCTGCGTGCTCGCCGTCGTCCACCCCGGCGACCCCCGCGCCGCCGCGGACCTCGCCGAGTTCGACGCCCGCTACACCCAGGACGGCGACGGAGTCCACGGCGCCCGCGCCATGGCCGCCGCCCTCGCCACCGCCCTCGCGGGCGCCGACACCGACACCGCCGTCGACGCCGCCCTCGCCCAGCTCCCCGCCGCCACCGAGATCGGCCGCAACGCCCGGCACGCCGTCAAACTCGCCCGCGCCGACGCCGGGGCCGGCGCCTTCGCCCTCGTCCCGCTCCTGGAGCACCAGATCGTGGACCACGTCTACAGCTACGGCATCGCCGCCGCCGAGACCGTCCCCGTCGCCCTCGCCCTGGCCACCGCCGCCCGCGGCCGCGTCTGCGAGGCGGTCCCGGCCGCCGCCTGCCTCTCCCGCGTCGCGGACTCCGCCCCCGCCCTCGCGGGCGCCCTCACCGGCGCCCTCGGCGGCGGCGATTCCCTCCCCGCCGCCTGGCGCGAAGCCTGCCGCACCCTCTCCGGCTGCGCCCTCCCCCGCCTGGCCGGAACCGACCTCGTCGAACTGGCCGCACTGCTCACCCGTACGGAACTCACCTCACCCAAGGGATGATTCGGACATGACGCTCACACTGGAGGACCGGGTCACCGGCGCCCTCGTCGGAGCCGCCGTCGGCGACGCGCTCGGCGGCCCGGTGGAGGGCTGGTCCCCGGACCAGATCGTCGAACGGCACGGCGGCCGCGTGCACGGCGTCGTCGGCCCCTGGCACCAGGACTGGCGCACCGCCCGCCCCATCGCCCCGTACCACAAGGGCGACGGCCACGTCACCGACGACACCCTGATGACCCACGCCCTCGTACGGGTCTACGGAACCGTCCGCGACCACCTGGACGCGTACGCGGTCGCCGACCACCTCGTGCCCGACCTGATGACGGTCCCCCGCTGGATCCCGGAGCTGGAGGCCGAGGCCCTGCCCCTGCAGCGGGTGTTCCTCGCCGAGAAGTGGATCGTGACCCGGCTGCACTACGCGCACGCCGACCCCCGCGAGGCCGGCACCGGCAACATCGTCAACTGCGGCGCGGCGATGTACATGGCGCCGGTCGGACTGGTCAACGCGGGCAACCCGGCCGCCGCGTACGCCGAGGCGCTGGACGTCACCGGCGCGCACCAGTCCTCGTACGGGCGGGAGGCGGCGGGCGTCTTCGCGGCGGCCGTGGCGGCGGCGTGCGTGCCCGGCGCGAACGCCGCCTCGGTGGTGGACGCGGCGCTGTCCCTGGCCAAGGACGGCACGCGGGCCGCCATCGCCGCCGTACGGGACGTCGCGGTGCGGTACCGGGACTTCGAGTCGGCGCTGGTCCCGCTCCGGGAGGCGGTGGCCCCGTACGACTCGGTCGGGCCGGACTACCGCGCGCCCTCCCTCGGCGCCCGGCGGCCCTCGCGGCTGCACTCCATCGAGGAGCTCCCGGTCGCCCTCGGGATGCTGCTCGTCGCCGACGGGGCGTACGAGGCCTCGGTGCTCGGCGCCGTCAACTACGGCCGCGACTGCGACTCCATCGCCACCATGGCGGGCGCCGTCGCGGGCGCGCTGGGCGGAGCCGGGGCCGTACCGGAGGGCTGGGCCAAGCAGGTCGCCGAGGCCAGCCGCCTCGACCTGCACGCTCCGGCGACGGTGCTGGCGGCGGTCGCCCGGGAGGTCTTCGCCCGGGACCGGGACCGGCGGCGCGCCCACGAGGCGGCCTTCACGGCCATCGCGTCCCCGCGGTGATCCGGCTC
This sequence comes from Streptomyces sp. NPDC059564, assembly GCF_042735575.1. NCBI lineage: Bacteria > Bacillati > Actinomycetota > Actinomycetes > Kitasatosporales > Streptomycetaceae > Streptomyces > Streptomyces sp. NPDC059564. Next base: position 2,210 of record NZ_JBHWBP010000436.1, read on the forward strand.
ACCTGGGCCCAGCCCGAGGACCTGATCGGCCACGAGCTGCGGCAGGCCGCCGAGGACGGGCGGGACGCCGGGCCGGTGCTGCGCGCCTGGACGGCGGCGGGCGGCCCCCCGGCCCCCACCCGGGCCGGCGCCTCCCCCGCCCCGGCCCCACCGGAGCTCCGCACCCTGGCCACCCGCCTCCTGACGGACCTGGCCGCCCTCCCCACCCCCACGACGGCCGCGGAACCCACCCCGTGGCCCACCCTCCGCGCCACCTGGCCCCCGGCCCCGGACCGCACGCCGTCGACGGGCGCCGGGCCCGATCCCGGGTTGCGCCGCAGGCTGGAGGCCGCGTGGCTGGGGCGGGCCGTCGGGTGCGTGCTCGGGAAGCCCGTCGAGAAGCTCCCCCTGGAAGGGATCCGGGCCCTCGCCCGCGCCGCCGGCAACTGGCCGCTGGCCGACTGGTTCACCGCCCGGCACGTCCCCTCGGAGCTCCTGGCCGCGTACCCCTGGAACCGCCGCTCCGCACCCACCTCCCTCGCCGAGAACATCGACGGCACCCCGCAGGACGACGACCTCGACCACCCCCTGCTCGGCCTGCTCCTGCTCCAGCGCCACGGCAAGGCCTTCACCACCGAAGACCTCGCCCGCCTCTGGCTCGACGAGCTCCCGGCCGGCCGTACCTTCACCGCCGAGCGCGTCGCGTACCGCAACCTCCTGCTCGGCCTGGAGCCCCCGGAGACCGCCACCCACCACAACCCCTTCCGCGAGTGGATCGGCGCCCTGATCCGCGCCGACGTGCACGGCTGGACCAACCCCGGCGACCCGGCCGCCGCCGCGGAACAGGCCTACCGTGACGCCGCCCTCACCCACACCGCGAACGGCGTCTACGCCGCCCTCTTCGCCGCCGCCACCATCGCCGAGGCCGCCGGCGGCCGGTCCGACGTGCACACCGCGCTCCGGGCCGGCCTGTCCGTCGTCCCGCCCCGCTCGCGCCTCGCCGACGCCGTCCGCTTCGGGATCCGTACCGCCCGCGACGAGGCGGACTTCGACCGGGTCGTGGACCGCCTGCACGCCTGCTACGGCCACTACCACTGGGTGCACTCCCTCCCCAACACCGCCCTGATCGCGGCCGCCCTCACCCACGCGGACGGCGACTTCACCCACTCCGTGTGCCGTGCGGTCTCCGGCGGCTGGGACACGGACTCCAACGGCGCGACGGCCGGGTCGATCGCCGGGATCCTGGCAGGGTCCCCCGACCGCCTCCCGGAGCGCTGGACCGCTCCCCTCAAGAACCGCCTCACCACCACCGTCGCCGGCTTCGACGGCATCGGCTTCGACACCCTCGCCCACCTCACCGCCCAGGAGGCAGCCCGCTCATGACGGCCATCGCCGTGCTCGGCAGTACGAACATGGACCTCGTCGCCTACGTGTCCCGCGCGCCCCGCCTCGGGGAGACCGTCACCGGGCGGGAGTTCCGCACCGTTCCCGGCGGAAAGGGCGCCAACCAGGCGGTGGCCGCCGCCCGGCTCGGCGGGGAGGTGGTGATGATCGGCGCGGTCGGGGCGGACGGGTTCGGCGCACGGCTGCGCTCCGCGCTCGCCGAGGCCGGGGTCGAGACGGCGGCGCTGCGCACCGTCGAGGGCGCCAGCGGCACCGCGCACATCACCGTCGACGACGAGGGAGCCAACAGCATCGTCGTCATCCCCGGCGCCAACGGCAGCGTCACCGCGCTGGAGGCGGGCGACGACTCCCGGATCGGCGCCGCCGACTGCCTGCTGCTCCAGCTCGAACTCCCGATGGAGGCCGTCGTCGCGGGCGCGGCGGCGGCCCGCGCCCACGGGGTCCGTACGATCCTCACCCCGGCCCCCGCGCGTCCGCTGCCGCGGGACCTGCTGGAGCTGGTCGACCTGCTGGTGCCGAACGAGCACGAGGCCGCCGCCCTCACCGGCTTCACCGATCCCCTCGGGGCGGCGGAGGCGCTGCTGCGCGAGGTGCCGGAGGTGGTGGTCACCCTGGGCGCGGCCGGCGCCCTGTACGCGGCGCGGGGGCGGGAGCCGCTGACCGTGCCCGCGCCGCGGGTGCGGGCCGTGGACACCACGGCGGCCGGGGACACCTTCGTGGGGGCGCTCGCGGTGGCCCTCGGCGAGGGCCGCGCGATGCCGGAGGCCCTGGCCTGGGCCGCCCGGGCCGCCTCGGTATCGGTCCAACGCCCCGGCGCCCAGTCCTCCATGCCCACCCGGGCCGAACTGGACCGGCCCGCGTCCGCCGCCCCGGGAACCATCCCGCCCGCCGTGCCCACCCCGCCGGAGCGGCCCCCCGGTGCGGAGGCCGACACCGGAGCCGGCCTCGGGTCCGGGGCCGAAGCCGCGTCGGCCCCCGCCCCCGGGCGGGCCTCATGACGCCCGCCCCCGCGCCCGGCGCCCCCGGGCCGCTGGACGGGCTGCGGGTGCTCGATCTCGCCACCCTCTTCGCCGGGCCGCTCGCCGCCACCCTGCTCGGGGACTTCGGTGCCGAGGTGGTCAAGGTCGAGCACCCCGACCGGCCCGACCCCTCCCGTGGCCACGGCCCCGCCAAGGACGGCGTCGGGCTGTGGTGGAAGCTGCTCGGGCGGAACAAGCGGACGATGACCCTCGACCTGTCCACCCCCGGCGGCCGGGACACCCTGCTGCGGCTGGCCGCCACCGCCGACGTGGTCATCGAGAACTTCCGCCCCGGCACCCTGGAGAAGTGGGGCCTGGGCTGGCCGGAACTGTCCGCCGCCAACCCCCGGCTGGTCCTGGCCCGCGTCACGGCCTTCGGCCAGCACGGCCCGTACGCCCACCGCCCCGGCTTCGGCACCCTCGCCGAGGCGATGAGCGGCTTCGCCGCGATCACCGGCGAGCCCGACGGCCCGCCGACCCTGCCCCCCTTCGGCCTCGCCGACTCCATCGCCGCGCTGACCACCGCGTACGCCGTCATGACGGCGCTCGCCGGCCGCGACCGCACCGGCCACGGCCAGGTCGTGGACCTGGCCATCATCGAGCCGATCCTCACCGTGCTCGGCCCGCACCCGCTCTGGTACGACCAGCTCGGCTACGTCCAGCCGCGCTCCGGCAACCGTTCCGCCAACAACGCGCCCCGCAACACCTACCGCAGCGCGGACGGCCGCTGGCTGGCGGTGTCCACCTCCGCCCAGTCCGTCGCCGAACGGGTGCTGCGCCTGGTCGGCCGGCCCGAACTGATCGCCGAGCCCTGGTTCGCGGACGGCGCCGGGCGGGCCGCCCACGCGCACGTCCTCGACGAGGCGGTCGGCGGCTGGATCGCCCGCCACAAGGCCGAGGAGGTGATCGCCGCCTTCGAGGAGGCCGAGGCCGCCGTGGCCCCGGTCTACGACGTCCGGGACGTGATGGCCGATCCGCAGTTCGCGGCCCTGGACACGGTGACCGAGGTCGAGG
>NZ_JBHWBP010000437.1:0-5613 GCF_042735575.1 Streptomyces sp. NPDC059564
ATGACTCCGCTCCGCACCGCCCCCGTCCGGCTGGCTGTCTCCGCACCCGAGCTGGCCGCCGCGTTGGACGCGGTCCGGTTCGCCGCCAGTACCGACCCGGAGCTGCCGATGCTCCGCGGTGTCCTGTTCGACATCGAGGGTGAGGCGCTCCATGTCGTGGCCACGGACCGGTACCGGATGGCTGTCGCGCAGGCCGGTGCGGCCGGGCATGGCGGGCCCCGTGTGCAGGTCATCGTGCCGTCCCCGCTCGCCGACGCGATGCGGGCACTGCTGAGTGACGACGCATCCGTCCAGCTCACCGTGGACGGTGACCGCGTGACCTTGGAGACGGGGGGCCGTCAGGCGGCCGGCCAGTGTCTCGATCACGACTTCCCTGATTACCGTCGCCTCGTTCGGCTGCCTGCGGGGCGCCGTGCCCTCGTCGATGTCCCGGCTTTCCGGGAGGCGGTGGAAACCGGCCCCGTCCGTGCGAGCGAGGTGCGCGAGCAGGATGGCGTGTCCTGTGACCTCAGCGTGCTCAAGGTGGCTGCCGACGGCGTGGTGACCGTCTGCGAACACGGTGACGACGGCCAGGACCACGTCGCCGTCAACCGTGACTTCCTGCTGCATGCCCTTGCCGCCGGAGCCCGGGACCAGCTGATTCTGGAGTTCGGTACCTCTACGGCGCCGCTGGCGATCCGCCGTACCGACACCGAGGAGGCCTTTTCGCTGCTGATGCCTGTCCGCCTGGAGAACTAACCCCTGGGGCTGGCGCTCCGCTGGTCGCCCTTGGCGGTCACCTTGGGGCCGGGTTCAAGGTGCTGCCGTTGCGGTCCTTGGACTCGGCTTCTGCGGTGTGGGGGCTGGGCAGCAGCATGGCCGCATGGCCGCATGGTCCTGGCCGGGGCCGGGTGTTGGGGTGTCGTGTGCTGAGCCGAAGCACCGTAGATGTCACAGGGGGCAGGCTTGTTGTCACCGGCTCTTCGACCGTTTCCCCACCCCTCAGCTCCGCATGCGACAACAGCAAGCGTCACCCGCCCCACAGCCCAGGGAGGCCATCCGCACCCGGGTCAAACCCTGCGCCCCGGCCGGCGCGGCCGTGTCACGCGACCTTGGGGCCGCAGCGCATGCCGATGTAGACGCAGCCCGTGCCGTCGGGCAGCGTGGAGAAGACCACGGGCATGTAGTCCTCGCTGAATGCCGCGCCCACCCCGGTACCGGCGAAGACCGTCTCCGTCACGGGCAGCAGATCGATTTGAAGGGGTTCGGAGAAGTCCTTCATGCCGTCGACGAATTCGTACAGCGCGTGGCCGGCGCCGTCCCGCTCGGTCACCGTGATGACCACGCCCTCGCGCCGGTACGTGCCGACCAGCGGCGCGAAGTCGACCGCGGGCGGCTGGGCGGGCGGGGTGAAGGGCTCCGGCATGGTCACCCCGGCGAGTTCGGCGAGGAGTTCGCGGTAGAGCGTCGCGTACACCTCCCGTGCGCCACCGCCGTTGGTGAGCAGCGCGACCGCGACGCCCGCCGACGGCACCACGCGCAGGTAGGCGTACTGCCCGATGGAGGCGCCGTCGTGCCCGTATCCCCGGACGCCGTTCCAGTCGTACAGGGTCCAGCCCAGGCCCCAGCCGTCCGAGCTGACCGTCCACTTGTCGGGACAGTCCACCACCCGGTGCTGCATTAGCGCGACCGTCTCCTGCGAGAGCACGCGGTTGCCGTCCTCGGCCACGCCGCCGGCCAGGTGCATCCGTGCGAGCCGGGCGAGGTCTCCGGCGGTGGCGATGACCCTGCCGTAGGGGCCTGCCGAGCGCGGCATCATGTCCCATTCCGGCGCCGGGTCCGGGGCCTGGCCCGGCTCGCCCAGGTGCCCCATCGCCGCGCGGAACCGCAGCGCCTCCTCGGGCAGCGTCATGGTGTGCGTGAGGCCGAGCGGGGTCAGAAGCAGGTCCTTCAGCGCCTGGTCCCAGACCTTGCCGGTCACCACCTCGATGATCCGGCCGAGCACGTTGTAGCCGACGCTGCTGTAGGAGATCACGGTGCCGGGCGGGCAGTCGAGGGCCACACCCTTAGCGGCCTCGACGTACTTGGCGAGGCAGTCGTCGCCGCGCCCGCTGTCGTGGGTGAAGTCGCAGGTGAGACCGCCGGTGTGGCTGAGCAGCTGGCGTGTGGTGATCGCCCTGGTCGCCTCGGGGTCGGCGACCGAGAACTCCGGCAGTACGTCCACGACCGGGGCGTCCAGGTCCAGTTCACCGGATTCGGCGAGCCGCATGATCAGGGTGGCGGTGTAGATCTTGGCTATCGATCCCATCTGGAAGACCGAGTCGGTCGTCGCCTCCACGCCCGTCCCACGGTGCAGCACGCCGCTGGCCAGCTCGTGGACGGTCCCGTCGACGAGGAGCGCGAGGGACGCGCCCGGGACGTGGTGCTTGGCGCGCAGTGCGTCGAGGCGGGCCTGCCAGTGGGCGAGGTCCAGCTTCCGGCCCGCGGAATCCCGCGACCCCCACGCGCCCGTGGCGTCCCAGCTGCCCTGCTCGTCCCAGCTCACGTTCTCCGACATGTCTGCTCCCATCTGGTGCGTACGACGTCCGTTCCCTCGATGCGTACACTGTACGCACAATGGAACGACGTACGCAAGATGTGTACGGCGTGCGCTGCGAGGGGAGCCCGGCTCTCGCGCGTCACAGACTGGTCACAGCCCGCACACAACGGCCGCACCCCCGCGAATATGGCGCGATGCGCACACACCACGCCCTCGCCGTGCTCGCGGCAGCCGCCGCCCTCACCCTCACCGCCTGCGACCCGCAGAGCGCCCCCGCCTCGGACAAGCCCGCCGGCGGCCCGAGCGCGGCACCCACCACCCCGGCGGCGCCCACGAGCAGGGCGCCCCGCACGAAGACCGCCACGCTCCCCAACCTCGTCGGCAAGGGCCTCCAAACCGCCCAGGACGAGGCGCAGGCCGCAGGCTTCTTCGCCCTCAAGTCCCACGACGCGCTCGGCCGCGACCGGCTCCAAGCCCTCGATCGGAACTGGAAGGTGTGCTCGCAGGCCCCGGCCGCCGGCGCGGGCATCGACACCGGAACCACCATCGACTTCGGCGCGGTCAAGCTCGAAGAGACCTGCCCCGCGACCGATGCGCCCGCCCCCAAGCCGGCCGGCGACAGCATGCCGAACTTCGTCGGCCAGGGCATGAAGGCCGTCCGCGGCGCGCTCCCCGCCAACGCCAGCATCAGCGTGAAGGACGCGGTGCAGAGCCGCATGGTCCTCCAGGAGTCGAACTGGAAGGTGTGCAGCCAAACCCCTGCCGCCGGCGCGGCGCTCACCGGCCAGCCCGTCGCCTTCACCGTTGCCAAGACCGAAGAGACCTGCCCCTGACCCCCGCACTTTTGCACTTCACCCGGGCAGGCCCGCCGCTCGCCGCCGGTGCCAGCCCAGAGGTGATCGGGCGACGGAGTCGTGATGTTCACCGGCGATTCGATCACCGACTGCCAACGGCTGGCGAGCGAAGACGGCCTCGGGTTCGCCCGCAGGTACGGCGCGCACCTGCTCGGGGCCAGGGGGTCGGCGGCGAGCGCTCCGGCGAAGTCGAGGCCGCGCCCATCCCCGACGCCGAAGGGATGGCCGCCTGCCGACGGCGCCACATCGGGGACGGGCGTCACCCGTGCGCCCCGCTCCGTAGTCGAAATGATGCAGCCCGTCACCGTGCGTGTCAGCGTGATCCGAGAGGAACTCCGACCCCACACAGCAAAAGGAGCAACCATCATGGACGGTACGCAGGACAAGCGTCAGGAGCCGGGCACGGGCCGCGAGGCGCAGGAGCACCAGCGCCCCGGAGACCCCGCGCACCCCCAGCCGGGCAAGTCGTCCCGCGAGCAGAGGCAGAAGCAGGGGCAGAAGGAGACCTCGCGCCGCCGCGAGGACGACCTGCTGCGCGAAGAGGACCTGCACGACGAGACGTTCTGACCAGAGCGCCGCTCACCCCCACACCCAGAGCCCGGCCGGTCCAGCCCCTGAGGCTTCAGGATCGGGCTGCCACGTCGGCGGCGGCGCCGTCCCCGGGCTCTGGCGTGGTGGCGATGAGGATCTGAGCGGCCCGCGTGATGTTGTCGGCGCGGACGGCGCGGGCCATCGCTTCGCGGGCGGCGTCGGCGGTGGTGTCCGGGGGAACCACCAGCAGCGCGAAGTGGTCGTTGTCGCCGCGGGTGATGAGGACGGTGTCGTCACCGACCGGGTCGGAGTCGAGGTGCACGACCTGGTCGTCGATGACCAGGCGGGTCGGGAGGCCGTTCCAGGCGGACACGTCCACGCCCACACGGGTGATCGGTCCTAGATGCCCGGTCAACACGCTGATCAGCGCAGGCAGCTCGGTCTCGATGTCGCGCGTACGCGGCCACCACGCGCCGTCCAGGAGCCCCTCCCGGGACCGCGTGGTCTCCAGCCGCAACAGGGCCGTACCGGGTTTGATCGCCTGGTGGATCGCATCCGGCAGGAGCAGTGGGGGAGTGCGGGGGGTGTCGGAGTCAGCCATGTGGGTCCGCCCGTCTACGGAGTATGGCCATACCTCGTCGCAGGTCGGCACCGATGCCGATGCCGACGCGGTGCCCGGCCGGAGACGCGCGCGAGCCTGCCGTCGTTTCACGATACTCCCGCCGCCCGCTCCACCGCCCGCCGGAAAATACCTGGTCACGCCGGTCATCTTCCACCGAACAGGCGTACAGTGAAAGCACCGGGAGTACTTCGCACACCGGCTTTCAAGCGGGTGTCATTTCCGGCGATCGCCTAAAAGCCGGGCTGCCGACGGGCAGTCCGGGGGCAGGTCCGCATCATGACCACCACCCTCCGTCGGACCGCGCCCCGCGACCTCGCCGCAGAGCTCCCGGCACGCTTGTCCCTCACCCCGAAGACCGCCCTCGCCGGCCAGCTGGACGGGGCCTGGTGGCCCCACTCCCGCGACCTCGAAGTCGAGCTCCCCGCGCTGGCCGCCGCCTTGGAAGAGCCCTGGGGGCGCATCACCCGCGTCACCGTGAACCCCGACCGGTGGCCCGTCGTCCCGCACACGATTCCGCTGGACGGGCGGGCGCTGCACGTGGGCTGGTTCACCGAACAAGACCCGGACAAGCTGATCCTGCTCTCCTACACCGTCGGCCGCTGGGACCTCCTCGTCATCCCGCCCGAGACCGCACCCGCCGCCGCGGCCCGTCTGATGGCCGCCGCGGCGATCCCCGGCAGTGTCCTCACCGCCGCGACACTGATGGCCAACGAAGCCGCCATAGGGCGTGGCATCCGGGACGTCCAACGGCAGGAAACCGGCTGGGAGAGCGAAGGCGGGGCCTGCATGTCCCCCTTCGGCAGCCCGATTGGCCAAGGCACGCTCCCGCTGCGCGGAAAGGGCTGGCGGTGAGCTCCGTGGAGACCATCGTCGTCATCGCGCTGATCATCCTCGCGACGGGTATCGGAATGCGCTGGATCCACCTGCTCAACGCCCAGCACGACGCGCGGATTGCGGCCTACCACTTCAGCGAGCCGCTGCCGCGACCTCCCGGTCAACCGGACGACACCAGTCGTCGAGCCCACCGCACGGATGCCGCCCGGTGAGGAACGCGGCTTCCTCCCGACCGGGATCGGCGGGTGGGCGCC
>NZ_JBHWBP010000438.1:0-5606 GCF_042735575.1 Streptomyces sp. NPDC059564
GGGTCCGGTACGCCCGGCGGGAGCATCTGGCGGCGCTTGGGGGCGTCCGGGTCGTGGGCCTCGCCCGGCTCCTTGGCGCCGGGCCAGGCCTTGGCGACGCGCGCCGCCAGGACGAAGTCCTTGCGCAGCGGGTGGCCCTCGAAGTTCTCCGGGAGCAGGAGGGGGACCAGGTGCGGGTGGTCGGTGAAGACGACCCCGAACATCTCGTACGTCTCCCGCTCGTGCCACTCCGCCCCCGCGTACACCGCGACGGCGGACGGCAAGGAGGGGGCGCCGTGCGGGACCGTCGTGCGCAGCAGGAGGCGGCGTACGCGGTGGTTCTCCAGGGAGACGACGTGCGCGCAGATCCGGAAGCCGGTGCCCGGCTCGTCGACCGCGCTCAGCCAGTCGAAGTAGGTGCAGCCCAGCTTGTCGCGGGCGATCTCCAGGGCCGGGATCCAGGAGCCGACGGGGACGTCGACCGTCAGGACGTCGTACGCGTACGAGCCCACGGCCTCGGCGCCGAAGACGGTCGCGGCCGCGTCGGGGAGGGAGTCGTAGAGGTTCACGCGCCCGCCTCCGGGGGCGGGACGAGCCCGCTGGTCAGCTGGGAGACGGAGGGCGTGGCCGCGTACCGCTCCGCGAGGGACTCCCGGGCGATCTTCTCCTGGAGCTTGAGGATCCCCTGGAGGAGGGCCTCGGGGCGGGGCGGGCAGCCGGGCACGTAGACGTCGACCGGGATGATCTGGTCGACGCCCTTGGTGACCGAGTACGAGTCCCAGTACGGCCCTCCGCAGTTGGAGCAGGCGCCGAAGGAGATGACGTACTTGGGCTCCGGCATCTGCTCGTACAGCCGCTTGACGGCCGGGGCCATCTTGTCCGTCACCGTGCCCGAGACGATCATCAGGTCGGCCTGGCGGGGGCCGGGCGCGAAGGGGATGACGCCGAGCCGGATGAAGTCGTGGCGGGCCATGGAGGCGGCGATGAACTCGATCGCGCAGCAGGCGAGGCCGAAGTTGAAGACCCACAGGCTGTAGCGGCGGCCCCAGTTCAGGACCACCTTCATCGGCTCCGGGGCGAGGCGGGAGAGGACTCCCAGGCGCTTGGGCTCCGGCAGCATCACGGGCTCCGGTGTCACGTCCATTCGAGGACGCCCTTCTTGTACGCATAGAGCAGGCCGACGGCCAGGAACCCCAGGAAGATGAACATCTCCACCAGGGTCGTGGCGCCGTAACCGGCGGCGGCGAACACCGTCGCCCACGGGAACAGGAAGATCGAGTCGACGGCGAAGATGACGTAGAGGAAGGCGTAGACGTAGTAGCGGACCTGGGTGTGCGCCCAGCCCTCGCCGACGGGGTCCACGCCGCACTCGTAGGTCAGCAGCTTCTCGGGCGTCGGGACCACGGGCCGCAGCAGGCGGCCGGCGCCGAAGGCCACGGCGACGAAGAGCACGCCGAGGACGGCGAGCAGGCCGACGACCGAATAGCTGCGGAAGTAGTCCGCGGCGGTCACGGTTTCGGTCAAGGTCACGGTCGATACCGTTGGGTCGGGCACGTCCGTTCCTCGCTCCTCGGCCACTGTCGACGATCTGGATGATCTGGTACGGACGGGAGTCTAGGGCCTGGGCCGCACGGGGTGGGGTTATCCCCCGTTCACTGCCGCCGGGCCGCCCCATGGCATCGGGCGGGCGGAATTGGCAGGCTGTGCCGCATGACCGCGAACGATCAAGCCCAGTCCCCTCCTCCCGTGCGTCCCGCGTACGACGCGGTCACGTGGAAGGAGATCGCTCATCTGCTGGGCAATCTTCCGGTGGCGTTGATCGGTTTTGTCTATACGGTCTTCATGGTCGCGACGGCGGGTGGCCTGTCCGTGACCGCTGTCGGACTGCCCCTGCTCGCTTGTGGTCTCTACGGGTCCCGTCAGCTCGGCAGGCTCGAACGCGCTCGGGCGCGGGCCCTGCTGGGGGTGCGGGTGGCCGAGCCGACCCCGTTGCCCGGACCGCGGCGGGCGGGCGGGTTCTTCGCCTGGCTGTGGGCGGGTATCAAGGACCCCGTGGGCTGGCGGACCGTGCTGTACGAGCTGGTCCGGCTGCCGTGGGGGGTGCTGACCTTCACGGTAACGCTGACGGGGCTGTTCGTGCTGTGGCCGGTGCTTCCCTACCTGGTCCGCGGGATGACGAACGTGGACCGGGCGCTGGTACGGGGCCTGCTGTCGCCCTCGGACGAGCTGGAGCGGCGCATCGCGGAGCTGGAGACGGGCCGCGGGGTGGTCGTGGACACGGCGGCGGCGGACCTGCGGCGCATCGAGCGGGACCTGCACGACGGGGCGCAGGCGCGGCTGGTGGCCCTCGCGATGGGGCTGGGTCTGGCGAAGGAGAAGCTGCTGGAGGACCCCGAGGGGGCGGCGGCGATGGTCGACGAGGCGCACGGGGAGGTCAAGCTCGCGCTGCAGGAGCTGCGGGACCTCGCCCGGGGGATCCATCCGGCGGTGTTGACGGACCGGGGGCTGGACGCGGCGCTGTCGTCGGTGGCGTCGCGGTGCCTGGTGCCGGTGAAGGTGGCGGTGGACCTGCCGGCGCGCCCGGCGGAGGCGATCGAGGGGATCGCGTACTTCGTGGTGTCGGAGCTGTTGCAGAACGTGAGCAAGCACGCGGCGGCGCGGTGTGCGGGCGTCGAGGTGTGGCGGGCGGGTCCCCGGCTGCTGATCCGGGTCTCGGACGACGGGCGGGGCGGGGCGGACGTGCGGGCGGGGTCGGGGCTGGCGGGGCTCGCGGAGCGGTTGCGGGCGGTGGACGGGGTGTTCGTGGTGGAGTCCCCGGAGGGCGAGGGCACGGTGGTGACGGCGGAGCTGCCGTGGCGCGACCGCGCGTGATCGGGGCTTCCTGAACGTCGGGGCCTGCGTCCGGGGTGGACGGGGGCCCCGTCGGCGTACCCGGGCCCGGCCCCGCCCCGACCTCGCCCCCCGGCCCCCGGGTGGGTGGGGTTAACCCCCCGGTGGAGACGCCGACCCGCCGCATGGTTCCCGATAGGGCCGCGCGGCAGGGTGGATCCGGTCAAGCGGTGCGAGGAAGGGCGGGTCGGGATCATGGGCAACGGCAAGGGCGGCGGCGGGGGCGGACTCGCCACGGTGCTGCGGGCACCCGTGGCGGCGCGGACCTGGCGGGAGTTCGGCTTCCTGCTGGTCGGGCTGCCGCTGAGCACCCTGTACTTCTGCCTCGCCATCACCGGCGTGGCCCTCGGCGCCGGACTGCTCGTCACCTTCCTCGGGATCCCCGTCCTGGCCGGCGTACTCGCGATGTGCCGGGGCTTCGGCCAGGTGGAGCGGAGCCGGGCCCGTGCGCTGCTGCGGATGCCGGTCGCCGGTCCGGCGCCGGTCAGGGCGGGCAAGAGCGGGGCGCTGGCCGCGATGGGGGCGCTGCTCAAGAACGGGAGCGCCTGGCGTCACGTGCTGTACTCGGTGGTCCACTTCCCGTGGGCGGTGTTCTCCTTCTGCCTGGCCCTGACCCTGTGGGCGTACGGGTGGAGCTCGCTGCTGTACCCGCTGTGGTTCTGGGTCTTCCCCGCGTACACGAACCAGCCGGGCCTCCAGCTGTTCCAGAACGACGAGTACACCTTCTACCTCGACTCCCCGGTCGCCATCGCCGCCACCTGCCTGGCCGGGCTGCTCGTCACCCTCGCCACCCCGTGGGTGATCCGGGCGCTGACCGGCGTCGACCGGGTCCTCATCGGCGGCCTGCTCGGGCGCTCCCGCCTCGACGACCGCGTACGGGAGCTGGAGTCCGACCGCGGGGTGGTCGTGGACACGGCGGCGGCGGACCTGCGGCGCATCGAGCGGGACCTGCACGACGGGGCGCAGGCGCGGCTGGTGGCCCTCGCGATGGACCTCGGGCTGGCGAAGGAGAAGCTGACCGAGAACCCGGAGGCGGCGGCGCGGATGGTGGACGCGGCGCACGGTGAGGTGAAGGTCGCCCTCCAGGAGCTGCGGGACCTCGCCCGGGGGATCCATCCGGCGGTGTTGACGGACCGGGGGCTGGACGCTGCGCTGTCGTCGGTGGCGTCGCGGTGCGCGGTGCCGGTGCGGGTGTCGGTGGATCTCCCGGCCGCGCGGCCGGTGGCGGCGATCGAGGGGATCGCGTACTTCACGGTCTCCGAGCTGTTGCAGAACGTGAGCAAGCACGCGGCGGCGCGCAGTGCGGGCGTCGACGTGTGGAAGTCCGGGGAGCGGCTGCTGCTGCAGGTCTCCGACGACGGGCGGGGCGGGGCGGACGTACGGGCCGGGTCGGGGCTGGCGGGGCTCGCGGAACGGCTGGACGCCGTGGACGGGGTGCTGGTCGTCGATTCACAGGAGGGCCGGGGCACGACGGTGACGGCGGAGCTCCCCTGGCGGGCCCGGCCCTGAAACTGCCTCCGCGTACACGCCCGTTGGCCTGGACCGGCCCTCGTTCGGGGTTCGGGCTGGGATGCTTGGCCGGGGCGGGGGAACCCGGCCCGCCGGGAACTGGTCCCGGGTGACGAGTGGACGCGGGAGCTGCTGAACGTGGAAGACAGGGTGCGGGTGGTCATCGCCGAGGATTCGGTGCTGCTGCGGGAGGGCCTGACCCGGCTGCTGACCGACCGGGGGCATGACGTCGTGGCCGGCGTCGGGGACGCGGAAGCCCTGATCAAGACGGTGGCGGACCTCGCGGCCGAGAACGCGCTGCCGGACGTGGTCGTGGCCGACGTACGGATGCCGCCGACGCACACCGACGAAGGCGTACGGGCCGCCGTGCGCCTGCGCCGCGAGCACCCCGGGATCGGGGTGCTCGTGCTGTCGCAGTACGTGGAGGAGCAGTACGCCACCGAACTGCTGGCCGGTTCCAGCACCGGGGTGGGGTATCTGCTGAAGGACCGCGTGGCCGACGTCCGGGAGTTCCTGGACGCCGTCGTCCGGGTGGCGCGGGGCGGTACGGCCCTGGATCCCGAGGTCGTGGCCCAGCTGCTCGGCCGCAGCCGCAAGCAGGACGTGCTGGCCGGTCTGACCCCGCGCGAGCGGGAGGTGCTGGGCCTGATGGCGGAGGGACGGACGAATTCCGCTGTAGCCAAGCAGCTTGTTGTGAGCGACGGGGCCGTCGAGAAGCACGTAAGCAATATCTTCATGAAGCTGGGCCTGTCCCCGAGTGACGGGGATCACCGGCGCGTTCTGGCCGTCCTGACCTATCTGAGGTCTTGATCAGCTGACACTCTGTCAGGTAAAGCGGCGCCGGTGAGGGCCGGGGGGTTTGGAATATTCGCGTAGAGCACGACGTCTGTCGGACAGACCGTCCCGAAACGGACGGTCCAGAATGCGGGCGGATCCGGGGCCGAAAATCCTCACGGACGTAGGGTTGGCCTTGGGAACGAACGCCCGCGCCTCGAAGGAGGTCCAGTTCAGTGACCAGCCAGGTCAGTAGCCCGGCCGAGCAGGCCGACGGGGCCGGTGGATCCATCGGCGAGCAGCGCGGCGAGCCTGCGCCCGATGGAGCCGGCAAGGAAATCCGCCGCGTCGATCGTGTGATCATCCGTTTCGCGGGTGACTCCGGTGACGGTATGCAGCTGACGGGTGACCGTTTCACGTCGGAGACGGCGTCGTTCGGGAACGACCTGTCGACG
>NZ_JBHWBP010000439.1:0-5595 GCF_042735575.1 Streptomyces sp. NPDC059564
CCTGCTCCTCCCTGCTCGGGCCCTCCAGCCCCGCGGCCTGGTGCGCGGCGGTCACTTCCGGGGCGAACAGGCCCGTGGCGCTGCCGAACTCGAGGAGCCGCGCCACCGCCTCCCGCTGCCGCCCCAGCCGCTCCTCCTTCTCGGCCAGGACCCGGTCCAGCTCCGTCAGGAGGGTCCGCACCTGCTGGTCGTCGGTCGCTTCTGCGGCTTCACGGACCGCGTCCAGGCTCAGCCCGGCCGCGGCCATGCGCTGGACCCACAGGAGCCGGGTGATCTCCTCCATCCGGTAGGCCCGGTTACCGGAGCCGTCCCGGCCCGGCTCGGGCACCAGACCGATCTCGTGGTAGTAGCGGATCGTCCTGGGCGTGAGGGAGGCCAGTTCGGCGACCTCACCGATCGACAACGGCCCGTCCCGGAACCTTTTCGCGTTCATACCGCCAATACCAGCGCATTCCGCTACGTCATCCGCAACCCGACGCCCCGGAAACACGGCACGAAACCTCGGCTGCTCCCTATTGCTCCCGGGTGCACAAGTGCCCGGCGGGGCACGCGTCGCAGCCCTTCTCGTCCACGAACCCGGACGCCCAGGCCGCGTCCCACAGCCTGCGGGCCTCCGCCTCGCCGAGGCGGTTCCTTTCCGCGAAGTCGGCGAGATCAGGCTCCTCCAGCTGGGACAGGCACGACCGCAGGAAGGCGATGGCCCCGGTGACCTCGAGCGACAGGACGTTCCACATCCCGTCCGGCAAGCAGGTCGAAGCGGCCGGCGCGGTCGTGTCGTCCACGAACCCCCACGGCTCGCCCGGCTTCTCCGGCCGCCTGGACACGAACCGCACGAACGGGATTCCGTACTCCTCGTCCGGCTCGACGAGCAGCGCGCCGATCGCGTGCAACTCGTGCGCGGCGGCCCGCATGCCGTCCAGGTCCATGTCCTTGCCCGGAACGCTGCCGAGGAAGTCGCTCACCTCGATGAGGTGCGCCTCCCCCTCCTTGAGGACCGCCAGCTTCCCCGAGTCCATCGCCAAGTCGAGGTACAGGGCCGCCTGCGGCACCACGCCGCCGTAGAGCGGCCCGAGACGCCCGATCCGCGCCGCGATGTCCGCGGCGTCCTCGCCGAGGCCGTCCGGGATCGGCACGCCGGCCTGAGCCGGGATGAACCAGGCTTCGTACGCGGCCCCCGGGGGCCGCAGTTCCCGCAGGGTGAAGGTCCGCAGGCCGTCCTTGCCCGTACGGCGCTGCTTTCCTGGCTTCCGTCGGCCCATCGTCTGCCTCTGTCGTGAGTCGGGGTGACGTCCCCATCATCGGCCGTCACCGCCTGGCCGTTGGCCCGTCAGGGGGGGGCGCACGGGAGCCCTCGGCGGCACGCGGTTGTCCGCCGCACGCCGGGGTCACAGGAGGCCCCGTACCGGTGCGGCGGCAGGATGTGGGCTCTGGCTAAGCTCCCGGGCATGAAGCAGTGGGGGGCCGGGGTGCCCTGGCACGTACTGGAGCGGGTGCCGGCCGGCCAGGAGGAGATGCCGGCTCTGTTGCGCGGGCTGGTGACCTTCGGGCAACGACGCCACGCCTGGCTGCGGTTGGAGGAGAAGCTCGGGTGGGCGACCACCACGCCGCTCTTCGCCCATGCGGTCTCCTGCCTCTTCGAGATGCTCACGGATCTGGACGAGCGGCGCCTGATCCAGGTGCTCGATTTCCTGGCCCGCCGGGGGCACGGTGCCTGCAGAACCTCCGCCGGCGTGCACTCCATGACCTTCACGGTCTTCACGAACGGCGGGCGCCACGTGCTCCCGCTGGTCGCGAGCCCGGCGGCCGGCGTGCGCACCGGTGCCGCCTGGGTCCTGCGCACGATCCGCTGCGCCGACCCGGCCGCACTCGACGCGCTGCGTCGTCAGGCCGCCGTGGAGGACGACACGGCGGCGCTCACCTCCCAACTGCTCGCGGTGGGAAGGCTGTCGCGGCTGCCGTCCCGCGCCGATCCCGCCGAGACCGCTGAGACCTCGGCGTGGCTCCGGCCGTGGCTGGAGCACCAGGACGCCCAGGTACGACTGGCAGCCGCGCAGGGCATCCTGTCCGCGGGCGACCCCGGCGTCCCGGGCGACGCGGCGGGCACGGGCCTCGCGGTGGCCTCCGCGCTCGCCGCGACCGGAGGCGGCCGTCTGCCGGACGTGCCGTGGTGGCCGCGCGGCTACGACCCGGTCAAGCCCCTCACCCACCTGCTGGCGCCGCATCCGCAGGAGGCCGCAGCGCTGGTGGAGACGCTGGCGGGTCACACCGGGGTGAACCTTCGCCGAGCGGCCGTGGCGACCGCGGGGGCGCGACTGCGGTACTGGCGCGACCCGGGGGCGGAGCTGTGGGAGACCGTCGCCGCAGGGATCGACGACGAGGCGGTGGCCGGCGAAGCGCTCGACGTCTTCGCCCGGGGTGGCGCGGCGGCCGCCCCGTACGCGGACCGGCTGGTGCGCTACGTCGAGCGGTCCGGGGACTCCTCCCGGTCGCACAGCGTCGGCGTGGCCGTGCGGGGGCTGGTCGGCATGGGCGACGACCGGGCGGCGGGCTGGTACGGGGAGCGCTGCGGGGACCACTTCGTGCGGGTCGACTCCGTGCCCGAGCGGTGGGCGCCGAAGCTGCTGCCGGGCTTCCGGACCGCGCTCGCCGCCGGTTCCGAGGACCGGGGAGGGCCCGAGATACTGCGGATCCTCGCCCAGTGGGGCCCGGCCGCGGCGCCGGCGGCGCCCGAACTGGCCGCGATGCTCGACACTCCGGCCGCCCGTCCGGCGGCCGAAGTCCTGGGTCGGATCGGCCAGGCGGCCGGGCCCGGGGTGGCCCGCGCGGTGGCCGGTGTGCTCGCCGGGCTCGCGGGCGCGTACACCGAGCGGTCGGGCTACCGGTGGCAGGGCTCGCAGACCGCCGCCTGGGCGCACTGGCGCGTCACGGGTGACCCGGAGCGGGCCCTGCGGGTGTGCGGCGCGGCGGTACGGGCCGGCCACGGCCGCCCGGTGCTGCGCTACCTGGCCGACCTGGGCCCGCTGGCCGCGCCGTACGCCGACGCCGTACGCCCGCTGCTGACCTGCCCGGGCGAATGGAGCCGGGTCGGCGCGGCCCATGCCTGGTGGCGGATCACCGGCGACGCGGCCCCCGCGCTGGCAGCCCTGCTGCCGGAACTGGCGCCACTGGTCCGGCACAGCGTCACGCCGCTGGTGGTGCAGACCGTACGGGTGCTCGGCGCGATCGGCCGCCCCGCCGTGGCCGCCCTGCCCGTACTGCACCAGGTGACGGTCTCGCCGCGCCGCTACGGCGGCGACATCCTGCGGGACGAAGAACTGTGCCGGGCCGCGCGGGAGGCCATTGCCGCGATCGGCTGGTGTGCGGACTGAGCGCACGGCGGACGGGGCTGGCCGTGGGGACGATGGCGCTGCTGCACCCGGCTGTCCGTACGCGACCACGGGCCCGGCATCGCGCCGGACGAGCGGGACTCCGTCTTCGACCGCTTCCACCGCGACCCGCACACCGAGGCGGTCCCGGGCTCCGGCCTCGGTCTCGCGATCGTCCACGACCTGATCACCTCCGACGCCGGCACCGTCTTCGCCACCGACTCGCCCGACGGCGGCGCGGAGGTCGGCTTCCGGCTCCCGCCCTACGGCCCGGCCTCGGTCACCGGTACTGCTTGATGGTCATGGACACGAACTCCCCCGGTCGCACGGGGGCGATGGCGACGTCGACGCGGACGACACCCTTGTCGCTGCCCGACCGCTGGTTGTTGCTCTCGTCGCAGATGACGCGGAACGCGGATTCCGCGGTCGCGCCCTGCAGTGCGCCCTTGCGCCACTGGTCCGTCAGGAAGCCGGTGACCTGCGTGTGGATGCCTGCCCACAGCTTCTCGTCGTTCGGCTCGAACACCGCCCACCGGGTGCTCTGTTCGATGGTGTCGGTCAGGAAGCAGGTGAGTCGCCGTACGTTGAGGTACATGTGGTCGTTCTCCGCGCTGAGCGTGCGATTGCCCCACACCGTCACCCCGCGCCCCGGGAAGGTGCGCACGCAGTTGACGCCTCGGTGGTTGAGTGCCGTGGCTTGCTTCTCGGTCAGTTGTTCCGCGAGGTCGAGCACGCCGGACAGCTCACCTTCGGGCGCCTTGTGCACTCCTCGCTCCTTGTCCGTGCGTGCCCAGAGACCGGCGATGTGTCCGCCGGCCGGCACGAGGCGCGGCCGGTCGTCCAGTCCGGCGACCTTCACCCACGGGGTGTACACCGCGGCGTACGCGCTCTGGAGCGGCGGCTCCGCGTCGAGGCCCTGGGCTCCGGCGGTGGACGGGTCGGACGGACGAGGCGTGTCCAGGATCGCCACCCGGTTGCGCATCTTCTGGCAGTGCGCCGCGATGGACCGCATGACCAGGCGGGCGTCCGCCGGGCCGGGCTTGTCCAGCCGGAGGGTGGGCGCGACGACCATGTGCACGTCGTGGACCCGCTCCAGCGCCGTCAGGGCCTTCGCGTAGTCGTGGTCGCCCTTCGCGCGCGGCACGATGTAGCAGGACCGTCCCCCATGGGCGAAGAACGCGTACACCGCCTCGGCCATCACCAGGTCCGCGGTCAGCTCAGGCGTGTACTCGCTCTCGGGCTTCTGCCCGCATTCGGCGACGAGGGCCGGGACCTTCCACTGCTGCTCGAACTCCTTCCAGCTGTTGACCTTGCGTGGCTCGTCCAGCAGCAGCCTCTCGGCCCCGTCGTCCGGGGTGATGAACGCGGGTGTGGAGGTGCCCGCCTCGACGACGGGGCGGATCCGGACGGCGTTGACCTTGGTGGCCGGGGCCTTCCACAGGGCCAGGACGCGGCGTGTGCGGGCCTGGGCGAGAGCGGACCAGTGGTCGGTGATCCCGCGCGGGTAGCCGGGGTCGACCTTGTCCTTGGTGATGTTGTAGCGGATGTACTGGCCGCCCTTGAAGGCGTAGGCGGTGTCGGCGTCCCAGCGGATGAAGGCGTCGATGCCGGTGGAGAAGCCGGCTTCCTGCGTTCCGGCCCAGTAGCCGCCGATCGTCTTCGGGTAGCCGTCGTCGACCTTGTCGGCTTCCAGGTCGTAGCGCACGTACTGGTCGCGGTTGAAGAGGTACAGCCGCTTGCCGTCGTCGTCCCAGGCGAGGGCCGCACTGTTGCCCGTACCGAAACGGGCCTCCTGCAAGCCCGTCCAGTACGAGGTGATCGTCTTCGGGTAGCCGTCGTCGATGGTGTGGGTCGCCATGGTGCAGCGCACGTACGCGTCGCCGCGCATGAAATAGACCTTGCCGGTCTTCGGCAGGTACGGCGACGGGAGGCTGGCGCCCGAGGCCGCGGCGGCCGCGAGCCAGTCGACCGCCTCCCTGGAGCCCTTCCAGGCCTGCTCGAAGGGCTGGGTGAACCCCGTATCGAGCTTGTCTCCGCTCTGGGAGAACCGGACGTAGAGCTTCTCGCCCTCCGTCGTTTCGATCAGGGCGTAGTAGTAGGTGTCGTCGCTGCCCATCGAGCCTCCAGCCCGTTCCGGTGTGATCGCGACGAAGCGGAAGGCCTCGTCGCGGTCATGGGTAGCGCACCCGTTCCGACTACCGGGCCGACGGCGCGGCCGGCCGCACGCGGT
>NZ_JBHWBP010000440.1:0-5588 GCF_042735575.1 Streptomyces sp. NPDC059564
GATTTTTGGCACGCTGTTGAGTTCTCAAGGAACGGACGCTTCCTTTGTACTCACCCTCTCGGGCTTTCCTCCGGGCTTTCGTTCTGTTGTTCTTGCGTCTCCGACTCTATCAGACTCTTTCGTGTCCGACTTCCTCGGCGCTTTCCAGGTTCTGCGCTTTCGCGCTTTCCCTTTCCGGCGAGTCCGACTCTATCAGAAGTTTTCCACCGGATTTCCCGGCGGCAACGTTCCGAATGAAGAGTCGAATACACCCCACATGGAATGTTCATTCCTCGCAGGGTGGGTGGTCGCCGAACCTGTCCGGTTCGAGGCAACCGTTTGACTCTACAACCCTGCCTGTGGGGTGTCAAAACGGCGGGCTAGGGGTAGCGAGGTCGACCGTCCGGGTCGGGTGGCTCTGCTGCTGCCGTCCTCGTCTGCACACGTGCCGGGCAGCCGGATCTCGCGGACCCCCTCCTCTGAACACGCCCTGCGTCGGCACCCCCCGCCGGCGCCGCTGGTCACTTCGGGACGCGGTACTTCAGGTGAGGGCCGGCACCACATGGAGCTGGAGTTCGTCGATGACCCTCCCTGAGGTGCTGCTGCACCGTGCTCGCCCCGCCCGCGATGGCCTTCGCCTGGTCGAGGGCACTCTCGAAGGGCGGCTCGGCGCCGTCGCCTCCCGGGTTGTCGGTGATCACGTCGGACCCGGCGATGTAGCCGTCGGGGGGAGATGGCCAAATCCGCGGTCACGCTCACGGTCGCAGTCACGAGATGGGGCTCCTCGGGTCCTGGGATGTCCCTGCCGTCACTCTCCCGTCGATCGGGAACCCCCGCATTCGGCATCCCCGGCTACAACACGTTCGCCGCGAATGCAGCAGCCGCTGTCCACGGCACGGGCCACCGCCAGATGTTCGGCGGCGGTCCCGGCCGGCCTCACTCCGCCCTGGCGCTCCCGCCCGGTCGAAGGACACATCGACCGAACTCCAGCCCACCTGGCCCGTGGCGCGTCTCGCCACGCGTGCGATCACGCCGTCCGCCGGCACGCCAAGGAGGGGCCTATGGCTGGCCTATGCATGACGGTCTGCCTGCATACCGAGGCCGCAGGCGATATCGAAGGGGCGCTTGCACAGGCCGTCGGCCTCGACTTGGGGTATCTGGGCTTCCTGGGCCCTCACGACCCTCCGCGGCCCTCCGTATGGCCAGGCGGAGAGGCATGCCTCGCGGACCTTCCCGGCAGCACCATCCTCGTCCGGCTCCGCTGCCACGCCTGACGTGACTCACGCTGCACTCTTCACGGAGAGACCGTCGTCTCTGCCGGGCCGCGGATCGCGGTCCCCGGCCAGTTCCCTCGGATGCCTCGGGCCAGGCCGACTCGCTGGCCATGGACGTCCAGCAATGTGGAACTCCATCCACTCGACGCCCGGGACGGTGAAGCGCGAGCCGACGTTCACGGACGCGATTCCTTCGAACGCGTTGCTCGTTCCCGGAGTACCGAGGCTCCACGGCGTCGCGATCCGCCATGCACACTCAAGGACGGCCAGGAGCACGGCCTCTGGGGTGGAGCTCAGAAGCGGGGAGATCAGCTGCATCTCGGCAAGCTCGGGGAACTTCCAGTACCGCTCATAGCTCTCGATCTCAACCGCGTGCCCCAGTTGGACCGCTAGGCCGTGTTTTAGAACTGGGGTCCGTGCCGCGCCTCGTGCCGTGATGATCGCGGCGTGGGGCGAGGGGATCTTTCAGATGACCAATGGTCGGTCTTGGGGCCGTTGTTGCCGGTCACGGTGTTGGGCCGACCGTCGTTGTGCCGGCGGCGGTTGATCGACGGGATCCGCTGACGGGCGCGGACCGGGGCCCCGTGGCGGGATTTGCCGCACGAGTACGGCCCGTGGCAGACGGTCTATGGGCTCTGCCGTCGCTGGCAGCGCGATGGTGTCTGGTCGGCGGTGCTGGTCACCTGGGAGGTGAACGTCGACTCCACGATCTGCCGGGCCCATCAGCACGCAGCTGGTGCCCGGCGGGACGGCCAAGCCCAGAAGGAGCCGCCGGGCGGCCACCAGGCCGAACCGGATGATCACGGCCTGGGGCAGTCCCGCGATGGCTGGACGACGAAGATTCATTTGGCCTGTGAACAAGGTCAGCGACCGTTATCGCTGCTGGTCACAGCCGGTCAGCGGGGAGACAGCTGGCAGTTCACGGCCGTGCTGGAAGCCATCTGGGTCCCTCGCCTCGGACTGGGCCGGCCCCGGGTCCGTCCGTTGCGGGTGCGAGGCGACAAGACATCCCACGCGGATAAGCGTCAAGCCACCGCTGCCTTGAGGCCTGCTGAGGCCTGTGGGAAAGCGGTTGCTTCGTCGTAGGCGTGACCGTTCTGGAGGCAGTGGAACAGCATGCCCATGAAGCGGTTGAAGAGGTTCCGCTGTGCTGCAACGTGACGGTCGCCGGCTGCTCGTCGACGGTCGTAGTGGGCTCTGGCGCCTGGTGACCTGGTGAGAGCGCCGAATGCCCAGACGTAGCCGACGGCGGCCAGTCTCTGGTTCTCGACCTTCCGGCTCATGACCTTGCAGCTCTTGCCGCTGGCCCTGGTGACGGGGGCGCTTCCCGCGTAGGCCTTGAGGGATCCGGCGGTGGCGACGCGGGTGCGATCGTCGCCGATCTCCGCCAGGACCCGGGCGCCGGTCAGTGCGGCGAGACCCGGAAAGCTGCGGATGACCGGCGCGTCCGGATGTTCCTCGAAGGCCTGCGTGATGGCTTCTTCGAGCTGGTCGGCGTTGTCGCAGGCGGTGTCCAGCTGCCTGAGCAGAGCGGAAGTCTGATGTCCGAAGGCCGCCTCGACCTGCGGGAGCTGGTGGAGGTAGTCGCGGCTAAAGACCTCGTGGAGCCGTTCGGCCTCGCCCTGGATGCCGCGGACACGGCCGGCCTGCTTGAGCAGAGACTGCAGACGCCTCCGGGTCAGCTTCGCGGCCATGGCGGGGGTCGGTGCCGCGGCCAGGATGCTGCGGGCTTCCCTTGAGCGCAGGCCGTGCTTGTGCTGGGCGAAGGCGTCGAGGATCGCAGGATAGAACTCCCTGAGCTGGGAACGAAGCTTGTTGTGGGCCTGGCCGCGGGCCCAGACGGCGTCCTGCTGGGCCCGGGCGAGCACGGCGATGACCTGGACGAGCTCGGAGTCCGCCGGCAGTGGGCGGTGGGCGGCCATATCGGTTCGCAGGATGTTGGCCAGGGCAGCGGCGTCGACGGCGTCCGACTTCTTGCGGGCGACGGAGTGCCGGTCCCGGTAGCGGGCGACCGCCAGCAGATTGATCGCGAAGACCGGTCGGCCGGTGGCCCGCAGACAGGCGACAAGCAGTCCGCGTGACGTCTCGATCGACACCGGAATAGGAGTTTCTTCGCTGTCGCCGTGCTCGGCCAGCAGAGCCATGAGCTGGGCAAATCCTGCGGCATCGTCGCTGAACCGCACCTTGGCGAGCTGCTGTCCACTCGTATCGACCAGTGCGACGTCGTGGTGATCTTCGGCCCAGTCCACCCCGCAGAACACTGGCGTCGGTAACCCGGTGATCTCCATCCGGACCTCCTTTTCAGCGGCGAGGGCGGCCAGCTCAGTCTTCCAGGCGCGGGTGCGGTATCCGTTGGAGCCGCCCGCGTCCGCGGTGATCAGCAGCCGGGTGGCGTGAGGGTAGTCGTGGCCGGCACGGGCCTGCCACCAGCGGCGGATGGAGGCAACGGCGAAGGCTGCCGTGTCGTGGTCGGTGCCGACGCTGACCCAGCCGGTGTTCGCGGCGACGTCGTAGATCCCGTACGGGATCGCCTTGCCCGGTCCCTGCCGGTCCAGGAAGTCATGGGTCTTGACCTGGGCCGGAGCTCCCTTCGGCTCCCACTCACGGCCCCCGTTCTTGTAGGGGCCGACCAGCTCCTTCTTCTTGGTGTCCACGCTGATCACCGGGTCGTCGGCGCCCATGTGCTCCTTGGCCCGGTTGTTGATGTAGCGGAACTGGGCATCGCGGTCGGGATGCTGCCCGTCCTCGAGGGTCTTGGCGTTGGCCTGGAGGCTGAACCCCTCCTCCCGCAGAAGGTCGGCGACGGTATCCGCCGAGACGCGGTGGCCCTGTCTGGTGAGCTGGTCGACGAGTCTGCGGATGGACTTCGTCGTCCATCGCAGCAGCGACATCGGATCTCCGCGCATGTCCGGCTCGACCAGCGCCAACAGCGCGGGCCGCAGTCCTGGATCTACCTCGGCCGCCCGCTTGCGCCCGCCATCGGAACGGCGGACCCGGCCCAGTGGTTCCGCCCCCGCTTCCAACTCGTCCACGCCCTTGCGGACGGTCGTCTCGCTGACCCCGGCCGCCTGGGCGACCGCCCGGATCCCGCCGTGTCCCAGGATCCTGGCCTCGGCCCCCATCAGCAGACGACGCTGCCGCTCGTCCAGATGTGGGAACAACACCGCGAACTTCAGGACGAGTTGATCACGGACCTCGCCAGATATGCGCATATCACACCAACGAGCCGAACAACGGGAAGCAACACCTTGATTCTCCGCGAGCCCTTAGGCAGCCGGCGACACGTTCGGCAGCAGGGCGGTCAGTAGCGCGTACGTGGCAGCGCCACGAGATCGTCTCGAACCCGCGGGAGACCCCCGTCCAGATCTCGTTGGATGGTCAAGGGCGCGGACCCGGCATCCGGTTCAGCATCCCGGAGAGGGCCGACCTCCGTCACGGGACGGTGCGTGATCAGAAGATGGCCCAGGCTTCCCTCGGCAGATGGGGATGGACGTCGTCCATGGCAGCGGCGGGCAGCAAGACGGGCGTAAAGGGCTCACGGCTCTCGACTCTCGGCACGATCGAACAGCCGCTGCTCCAGCTCGGACGGAACCCGGCCGACCAGTGCCACCCCGCTGGCGAGCACCTCCGAGAAGTAGAGCTTCAGCCCCACCTCGCGGAAGACGTGGCACGTGATGGCCCAACGCCGGTTGTGGTAGCGATCGTTCGCGCGGGTGCCGCCGAGCGCTGCGCACGCCTCGCCCGGGCTCATCCCGAACCGCAGCGGTCCCAAGCTCACGATGGTCGTGCTGAGGGAAGCTGACTCATCCGCCGAGGACGAGGTTGTGTGGACTTTAGGGTGGGCGGACGGCCCTGTTCTTCCAGTTCGACATCCCCTGGAGCCAGGAGCCTTTCGGCGGAGACCACCCCCGGTCTTCACTGCCGTGCGCACCATGACGCGTCCGACCCCCAGTTCGCTGACGGCCCGCTCGTGCCGAGGTACTGGGACGCTCCGCAGCCGCCCTACCCGGCTCCGTTCTGGCGGGTCCTGCTTGCGAGCCGCGCGGGGCTGCCGGACACGCGGAAGCCGAACCGTCCGTGTGCGCGCTGCCGCTGACTCTGCGGCCTTTCGTGGACACGCCCGACGACAGGGGCCACCGGGGCCCAGACGTTCAAGGGTGAAACCGCGCTGGTCGGGCACCGGAGCCAGCCGGCCTGCTCGCCAGCATCACGGCAATGTCCCGGGAAATCACGGAAATGGCCGTAAACGCAGAAAAGCCCCGCACCAGTTACCTGGTGCGGGGCTTTCCCACAATGATTGTTCGGCGGCGTCCTACTCTCCCACAGGGTCCCCCC
>NZ_JBHWBP010000441.1:0-5546 GCF_042735575.1 Streptomyces sp. NPDC059564
GGCCGGGAAGGCGGCCATGAGGTCCGAGACCTCGGAGCGGATCGCGGCGAGGGCCGGCTCGTCGGCCTTGCCGGCGGCGGCCACCGCACGGGAGATCCACTCCGCGACCACCGGCATGTGCGCGACACCGAGCCCCCGCGAGGTCAGCGACGGCGTACCGATCCGGATCCCCGACGGGTCGAACGGCTTGCGCGGGTCGAACGGCACCGTGTTGTAGTTCACGACGATCCCCGCCCGGTCCAGGGCCTTCGCCGCCACCTTGCCCGCCACCCCCCGCGAGGTCAGGTCCATCAGGATCAGGTGGTTGTCCGTCCCCCCCGACACCAGGTCGAAGCCCCGCTCCAGCAGCGCCGCGGCCAGCGCCTTCGCGTTGGCGACCACCGCGTGCGCGTACGCCGTGAACGCCGGCTGCGCCGCCTCGTGCAGCGCCACCGCGATGCCGGCGGTCGTCTGGTTGTGCGGCCCGCCCTGCAGCCCGGGGAAGACCGCCTTGTCGATGGCCTTCGCGTGCTCCTCCCGGCACATCAGCATCGCGCCCCGCGGCCCGCGCAGCGTCTTGTGGGTGGTCGTCGAGACCACGTCCACGTGCCCGACCGGCGACGGGTGCGCCCCGCCCGCGATGAGGCCGGCGATGTGGGCCACGTCCGCGACCAGGATCGAGCCCGCCTCCCGCGCGATCGAGGCGAACGCCGCGAAGTCGATCGTCCGCGGCAGCGCCGTACCGCCGCAGAAGATCAGCTTCGGGCGCTCCTTCAGCGCCAGCTCCCGCACCGCGTCGTAGTCGATCAGGCCGTCCTGCGCCCGGACCCCGTACTGGACGCCCCGGAACCAGGAGCCCGTCGCCGAGACCCCCCACCCGTGCGTGAGGTGCCCGCCCATCGGCAGGGCCATGCCCATCACCGTGTCGCCCGGCTTCGCGAAGGCCAGGTAGACGGCCAGGTTCGCCGGGGACCCGGAGTACGGCTGCACGTTCGCGTGCTCCACCCCGAACAGCCCCTTGGCCCGCTCGACCGCGAGCGCCTCGACGCGGTCGATGTTCTGCTGGCCCTCGTAGTAGCGGCGGCCCGGGTAGCCCTCGCTGTACTTGTTCTGCAGCACCGTGCCGGAGGCCTCCAGCACGGCGGCGGACACGTAGTTCTCACTGGGGATCAGCCGCAGGGTCTCCGCCTGGAGGCC
Source organism: Streptomyces sp. NPDC059564 (assembly GCF_042735575.1). Lineage (NCBI taxonomy): Bacteria > Bacillati > Actinomycetota > Actinomycetes > Kitasatosporales > Streptomycetaceae > Streptomyces > Streptomyces sp. NPDC059564. Next base: position 1,177 of record NZ_JBHWBP010000441.1, read on the forward strand.
CTCCTCGGCGGCGACGAAGGAGGCCAGCTCGGGGTCGGTGGCCAGCAGGGCGGGATGACGGTGGTTCGCGCTCATGGCGGTTCCTCCGGGGTCGATGTCAGATCTCGTCCCCGCGAGGCCCAGGCGAGCGGCCCTGTGTGCGGTCGTGCGCGCACGACTCCCCCGGAGTCGGTTCTCCGTACGCCAGTCGCCGTGCGTACCGGTCACCTTAGCGGGCGCGCCGGAGATAGGTTTCTCCGTCCGGGATCCGAGCGACGATAGAAAGGACGCCACCCACGTCACCGGCCAGACGGACGATCGGAGACCCCGTGTCGAGAACTGCTGATGCCATCCGCTCCGCCGAGGAACACAGCGCGCACAACTACCACCCCCTGCCCGTCGTCGTGAGCACGGCGGAGGGCGCGTGGATGACCGACGTGGAGGGCCGCCGTTACCTCGACATGCTCGCCGGATACTCGGCGCTCAATTTCGGCCACGGCAACCGCCGTCTCATCGACGCGGCCCGCGAGCAGCTGGAACGGGTCACCCTCACCTCCCGCGCCTTCCACCACGACCGCTTCGCGGAGTTCTGTACGCAGCTCGCCGAGCTGTGCGGCAAGGACATGGTGCTGCCCATGAACACGGGCGCGGAGGCCGTGGAGACGGCCGTGAAGACGGCCCGCAAGTGGGGGTACGAGGTCAAGGGCGTCCCGGACGGGCACGCCAAGATCGTGGTCGCCGCCGACAACTTCCACGGCCGCACCACCACCATCGTGTCCTTCTCCACGGACCACGAGGCGCGCGACCACTACGGGCCCTACACGCCCGGCTTCGAGATCGTCCCGTACGGGGACCTCACCGCGCTCGCCCACGCCGTCACCGAGAACACGGTGGCCGTGCTGCTGGAGCCCATCCAGGGCGAGGCCGGGGTGCTGGTGCCGCCCGCCGGATACCTGGCCGGCGTACGGGAACTGACGCGCGAGCGGAACGTCCTCTTCATGGCGGACGAGATCCAGTCGGGCCTGGGCCGCACCGGCAGGACCTTCGCCTGCGAGCACGAGGGGGTCGTCCCCGACGTGTACATCCTGGGCAAGGCGCTGGGCGGCGGGGTCGTCCCCGTCTCCGCCGTGGTCGCCGACCGGGACGTGCTCGGGGTGTTCCGGCCGGGCGAGCACGGGTCCACCTTCGGCGGGAACCCGCTGGCCTGCGCCGTCGCCCTGGAGGTGATCGCGATGCTGCGTTCCGGCGAGTACCAGCAGCGCGCCACCGAGCTGGGCGACCACCTGCACCACGAGCTGAACCTGCTGGTCGGCGGCGGCGCGGTGACCGCCGTACGCGGACGCGGGCTGTGGGCGGGCATCGACATCGACCCGTCCCGCGGTACGGGCCGGGAGATCTCCGAGAAGCTGATGGAGCTCGGGGTGCTGGTGAAGGACACCCACGGGTCGACGATCCGGATCGCACCGCCGCTGGTGATCAGCAAGGAGGACCTGGACTGGGGCCTGGACCGGCTGCGGTCCGTACTGGCCTGACAGCTCGTGCCCGGCGGCTCCTACAGGATGACGTGGGGCAGGAAGCGGGCGTACTCGTCCGTGACCGGCCCCGCCGATTCCCTGATGCCGAGCCCCGCCGCCTCCTCCTCGACCACCCAGGTTCCGAGCACCACGCGGTTGCCGTCGAAGTCGGGCAGCGGGGCGAGGGCCTGGAAGACGTACGTCTCCCCCTCGGCCGGGACGAAGGGCTCGCCCTCGCCGCCCGGCCCGTGGAGGGTGACCCCGGCGCCCTCGCGGCCCAGCAGGGGCTTGGCCACGTAGCCGCTCCCGCCCGGTTCGGCGAGTTCGCGCGGGCCGTCGAGGTAGGCGGGCAGCAGGTTCGGGTGCTCGGGGAAGAGCTCCCACAGGACCGCCAGCAGCGCCTTGTTGGCGAGCAGCATCTTCCACAGCGGTTCGATCCAGACGGTGCTGCCGGAGCCGCCGCCGTGGTCGTAGGTGCCGAGGACCTGCGGGCCGAAGGCGTCCTCGGCCAGCCATTCCCACGGGTAGAGCTTGAAGCAGCTGCGGATGAAGCGGAGCTTCTCGTCCACGAAGCGCCCCGAGAGGCTGTCCCAGCCGATCTGTTCGACGGACAGGGCGTGGGTGTCCAGCCCGGCCTGTTCGGCGGTCTCCTGGAGGTAGGCCACCGTCATCAGGTCCTCGCCGAGCTCGTCGGTCTCGGAGTGCGCGAAGTGCAGCGGACCGGGCGGCAGCAGCTCCGCCTGGCGGCGCCAGGCCTCGACGAGCCGCTCGTGGAGGGAGTTCCACTGGTCGGCGCCGGGGAAGCGTTCCTCCATCCAGAACCACTGCGGACTGGCCGCCTCCACCAGTGAGGTGGGGGTGTCGGCGTTGTACTCCAGCAGCTTGGCCGGGCCGTCGCCGTCGTAGCGCAGGTCGAACCGCCCGTAGAGGGAGGGCTGTTCGGCGCGGCGGCGCCAGGACTCGGTGATCAGCGCCGCCAGCCCGGGATCGGTGATGCCGAGGTCCGCGAAGCGGTCGTGCTCGACGATGTGGGCCGCCGCGGCCAGGCACATGGCGTGCAGTTCCTCGACGACCCCCTCCAGCGCCTCGACCTCCGGGAGGGAGAAGGAGTAGTACGCGCTCTCGTCCCAGTAGGGGCGCAGGGAGTCGTCCGGGTACCGGGTGAGGGGGTAGATCAGGCCCTGCTCCTCGACGGTCTTCTGCCAGTCGGGGCGGGGTTCGATGGTGTGCCGCTGCATCGGTGCGCTCAGCCGCCGGAGGAGCCGGAGCTGCTGTGGCCGCCGATGCCGCCGCGGGTGACGGCGGACTTGTCGAAGCTGCCGCCCTTCACCTTGCCGTTGCTGACGGAGCCTCCGTAGTAGTACGCGCCGCGGCCGCCGCTCTTGCACTCCTTCATGTTCAGGTGGTCGAGGGAGGAGCGGGAGGCGCAGCGCTTGTCCGGCTCGTCGCTGCTGCCGCACGCCACGAGGGTGGCGGCGAGCAGGCCCATGCCGCCGAGGGCGACCGCGCCGGACCGCATGCGGCGGCGGGTGGTGTTCGTGCTGGTGGTCGTACTGCTGTCCATGGCCGACAGACTATGGCGGGGCGCGGGGGGATGGAATCCGGCCGTCGTCACACCCTTGTCACGGGTGGGCGGGCCCGGCCGGGGCCTAGAGTCGGTTCGTGCTGATTGGGATGCTTTGCGCGCTGGGTGCGGCCGTTTGCTTCGGTACGGCGTCGGTGCTCCAGGCCGTGGCGGCGCGGGCGGCGGAGCCGGGGACCGGCTCGGGGGTCGACGCGGCGCTGTTCCTGAGGGCGTTGCGGCAGTGGCGGTATCTCGCCGGGCTGGGGCTGGACGCGGTCGGCTTCGTGCTCCAGATCATCGCCCTGCGGCACATCCCGATCTACGCGGTGGGCGCGGCGCTGGCCGCCAGTCTCGCGGTGACGGCGGTGGTCGCGGCGCGGCTGCTGCGGGTGCGGCTCTCGCGGCTGGAGTGGGGCGCGGTGGGGGTGGTGTGCGCGGGGCTGCTGATGCTGGGGCTGGCCTCGGGTGAGGAGGGGTCCGGGACGGGGTCGTTCGCGCTGGAACTCGGGCTGCTGGTGGTGGCGGCGCTGGTGCTGCTGGTGGGCGCCGCGGCCGGGCGGCTGCCGGACCGCTCGCGGGCGCTGGTGCTGGGGTTCGCGGCGGGGACGGGGTTCGGGGTGGTGGAGGTGGCCGTCCGCCTCATCGACTCCCTCTCGTGGCGGGAACTGGCCAACCCGGCGTTGTACGCGCTGCTGTTGGGCGGGGCGGCGGCGTTCCTGCTGCTCACCTCCGCGCTTCAGCGGGGCTCGGTGACGGCGGCGACGGCCGGGCTGGTCCTCGGCGAGACCGTCGGGCCGGCGGTGGTGGGCGTGGTGTGGCTCGGCGACCGGCCGCGGGAGGGGCTCGGCTGGCTGGCGGTCCTCGGGTTCGTGGTGGCGGTGGCCGGCGCCCTTGCGCTCTCGCGCTTCGGCGAACCGGAGGCGTAGCCGCGGCCCGGCCCCGGCCCGGCGGGATGCCGCTGCGCGGGGCCGTCCCCTCCCCTCCCCGCCCTTCCACCGTTCCCGCCTCAATCGCCGGCGCGGCCCACTACACGGCGCTCCGCGCCCGCGCCTCAAACGCCGGCGGGGCTGGAATTGCCTTGCGGGCAATCCAGCCCGCCTGGTGCAGCCGCACATGCCAGCGGTGGCCCGCCAAAATCCAGCCCCGCCGGCGATTGAGGCGCGGGGTCTGGGGCGGAGCCCCAGAGGCTTTGAGCCGCGCCGAGGTCTGAGGCGGGAACGGAGGAAGGGCGGGGCGGGGAGCGGCTCCGCGCAGCGGGAGTGGGCCGCCGGGGACGGCGAAACGGGCCGGGCCCGGGTTCCTAAGGGAACCCG
>NZ_JBHWBP010000442.1:0-5543 GCF_042735575.1 Streptomyces sp. NPDC059564
GGAACTGGGCGTGGACTCGCTGACGGCGATCGTGCTGAAGACCCAGCTGGAGACGCGGCTGCGGGTCCCGCTGGTCTCGTCGGCGGTGTTCGACCACCCGTCGGTGGACGAGCTGGCCGAGATGCTCGCGCACCGCCTGGCGCCGGAGCCGGTGGGGGCGGCCCGCTGAGCGGCCCGCCGGGCGGCCGCCGGGCTCCGGCCCGCCGCCCGGCGGGCCCCCGCGAACGGCCGTCACGGCAACGGCGCATACGGACGACACCGACGCCACCGAAGACACCCACGACACGGACGACAGAGACGACACGGGGGAAGAACCCATGGACAACCGTACGGAGGACCGGACCCTCGCCGCCCGGGCGGCGGCGCACGCCCGGACCCGGCCCGACCAGCCGGCGGTGATCTGCGAGGACCGGGCGCTGACCTACGCGCAGCTGCACCGGGAGAGCAACCGCACCGCGCACGCACTGCTGGCCGCAGGCCTGGGCGCGGGCGCGCGGGTGGGCTACCTGGGCCGGGAGTCGGAGTACTACTTCGACCTCGCGCTCGGCTGCGCCAAGGCCGGGGCGGTGCTGGTGCCGGTGAACTCGCGGCTCACGGTCGGCGAGGTGGAGCACATCCTGCGCGATTCGCAGGCCGAACTGCTCTTCGTGGAGCGGGAGTTCCGCCCGCTGGTGGACAAGCTGCGGCCGGTGCTGCCCCGGCTGGGCCGGGTCGTCGAGATGGACTCCGACGACCACGTGGCGGGCGGCTTCCTCCCCTGGAAGGGGGACGCGGCGGACACCGAGCCGCCCACCGCCGGCGCGTCGGGCTTCGACGACCCGGTGGCGCAGCTGTACACGAGCGGTACGACGGGCCTGCCGAAGGGGGTGGTGCTGGCGCAGCGGACCTTCTTCACGTTCATCGCGGACAGCCGGGCCGCCGGGGTGGACTGGATCGACTGGCGGCCCGAGGACCGGGGGCTGAGCTGCTTCCCGGCCCTGCACACCTCCGGCTTCGGCTGGTTCATGCACTCCTTCAACGCCGGTGCCACCACGGTGGTCATGCGGCAGTTCATCGCCGACGAGGCGACGCGGCTGATCGAGCGGCACCGGATCACGACCCTGTGGGCGGCGCCCGCGATGCTGCGGATGATGCTGAACGAGCGGGGGACGGGCCGCGAGACGTTCGCCTCGCTGCGCAAGGTGGTCTACAGCGGCTCCCCCATCGACCGCGAACTCCTCCTGACCTGCATCGACGTACTGGGCTGCGAGCTGGCACAGGGCTATTCGTCGGCCGAGGCGGGCAGTTTCGTCACCTGCCTGGCACCGTCGGACCACACCCCGGACAGCCTGGTGCTGGGCTCGGCGGGCCGGGTGCTGCCCGGCAACGAGGTACGGATCCTCGACGGTGAGGGCCGGCCGCTGCCCGCGGGCGAGGTGGGCCGGGTGGTCATCAAGAGCCCGGCCCGGTTCCTGGGCTACTGGCGGCTGCCGGAGGTGACCGCGGCGGCCCTGTCGGGCGAGGGCGACGCGTGGCTGGCCATGGGCGACATGGGCCACCTCGACGCGGAGGGCTACCTGTTCCTCGCGGACCGCGTCAACGACACGATCATCGTCGCCGGCCAGAACATCTATCCCACGGAGGTTGAGAACGCGCTGCGCGCCCACCCGGCCGTCGCGGAGGTCTCCGTGTACGGAGTCCCGCACGCCGACTGGGGTGAGGCCGTACGGGCCGCGGTGGTGCTGCGCGCGGGTGCCGAGGCCGTCCCGCGGGACTTCCTGCGGTTCCTGAACGGCCGCCTCGCCGGGTTCAAGATCCCCACCGGGTACGACATCGTGACCGCGCTGCCGCGCAATCCCACCGGGAAGGTGCTGCGCCGGGTGCTGCGGGAGCGGCACGCGGCGGGCGCGGCTCCGACGTCGGCTCCGGCGCCGGCCGCCGCATAGTCCCGTGGAGGTCATGGGCCGGGGCCCGCTGCCCGAGGTGCAGGGCGCGTCGCGGTGGCTGCATCCGGCCGACGCCGAACCGGACGCCGGGCTGCGGCTGTTCCTGCTGCACCACAGCGGGGGCGGCGCCTCGATGTACCGCGAGTGGCCGGGGCAGCTGCCCGCTTCGGTGTCCGTGCAGGCGGTGCAGCTGCCCGGGCGTCAGGAGCGGCGGCGCGAGGCCCCGTACACGCGGCTGGTCCCGCTGGTGGAGGCGCTCGCACGGGTGGTCTCGGACGAGCTGGACGGGCGCGCGTACGCGGTGTTCGGGCACTCGATGGGGGCGCTGCTGGGCTACCGGCTGACGGTGGAGCTGGAGCGGCGGGGCCTGCCCGGGCCCGCGCTGCTCGCCGTGTCGGGGTGGGCGCCGCGGGGTTTCTCGGCGCCCGCCGCGCTGTCCGCGGACCCCCTCGAAGCGCTGCGGCTGCTGGGCGGGCTGCCTCCCGAGGTGGCGGCGGACCCGGAACTGCTGGCGGCGGCGGTGCGGGCGATGGGCGCGGACGGCGCGGTGTGCGCCGACCACCTGGACGACGGGGCGGCCGTGGGCTGTCCCGTCGTCGCGTACTCCGGGCGCGAGGATCCGCTCCTCGCGCCCGAGGCCATGCGGTCGTGGGCCGGGCGGACGCCGGAGTTCCTGGGGTGCCGGACCTTCCCCGGGGACCACTTCTACCTGCGGACCCACGCCCGCGCCATCACGGCCGACCTGGCCCAGCTGCTGCCGCGGTACGCCGCGGGGAGCTGAGCGGGCGGCGTCCCCGCAGAACCGGAGGTTCACCGTCATGCTGCCCCGACCCAACGAACTCCTCGCGCGCTACGTCGCGTTGTGGAACGAGACCGACGCGCAGCGACGGCGCGACATGGTGCACGCCCTGTACGCGCCGGACTGCACGTACGTCTTCTACCGCAAGGATCCGATCCGGGGGCACGCGGCGCTCCTGGACCAACTGGCCTACACGCACGAGGTGTACGGCCCGATGGGGTACGAGTTCCGGTCCTCGAACAACGCGACCGGCCACCACGACGTCGTCCGGTTCAACTGGGTGATGGTCTCGGCGGCCACGGGCGAGATGGAGATGTCCGGCCAGGACATCGTCGTGCTCGCCGAGGACGGTCGAATTCAAGCCGACTACCAGTTCCACGACCGCATGCCCAGCTCGTTCGTCTACAACGACGGGTACGAGGAGCACGGCGTGGCGGTACGGGCGGCCCAGCCCCGGCGCACCGGTGTCTCCGGCTCCTGACGGGGGCCGCGCACGGACCGGCCCCGCGGCACACAGGTGCCGCGGGGCCGGTCGCGTCCGGGGGCGCCGCTCAGAGCGCGGCGCCCGCCAGCGCGTTCGGGCAGTACTGGCGCAGGACCAGTTCGGCGGTGGCCAGGGCCATGCGGGCGGGGCCGTCCGTGCCGAGCACCTCGCCGTTGGCCAGCAGGCCTCCGATGATCAGCATCAGCGTGTCGGCCAGGGCGTCGGGGTCCTCGGCGCCGGCCTGGGATCCCATGTCGCGGAGCCAGTTGCGCAGGCCCTTGAGGTGCAGCGTCGCCTCCCGGCGGCCCGGGTGCTCCGGGTCGCGGAACTCGCTGGAGGTGTTGTAGTAGATGCAGCCGTGGAAGTCCGGTTCGCGGACGCTGGCGTGGAAGAACTCCATCAGCGCCATGATCTTCCGGGCCGGGTCGCCGTCGTGGGGGGCGGTGACCTCTTCGGCCCGCTCCCACCACTGGGCGTCGCTCTCGCGCAGCCAGGCGGCGATCAGTTCGTCCTTGCTGGCGAACTCGCGGTAGAGCAGGCTCTTGCCCACTCCGGTCGCGTCGATCACCTGCTGCATGCCGACGGCCCGGACCCCCTGCTCACCGAAGAGTTTGGCCGAGGCCTCCAGAATCCGCCGCCTCGTACCTGGTGCCGGTGTACGCGCCATGTCTGAACTCCTTCCCCTCTCCCCCGCGGATCCCAGCATACGTTTGACACAGGGGTTTGTGGGCGCTAGAAATGGACCGATCAGTCCTGGACTGATCGGTCCGTCATAATCTCCATGTTGCGGCTCACTGCTTCCGACGACACTCCGATCGGAGTCTGATCATGACCGAGGCCTCCCCGACCTCTCCTCCCATCGCACGGGCGGTGGTACCCCCCGCACCCGTGGTCAAGAGCCTTCCCCTGCTGCTGCTGGTCGTGTGCGCGGTGCAGTTCCTCGACGCGATGGACATCGCGAGCATGGGTCCGGCCCTTCCCCTGGTCCAGGCGGACCTGGGGATGTCGACCTCCTCCCTCCAGTGGGTCGTCTCGGCCTACGCGCTGGGATTCGGCGGGTTCCTGCTGCTGGGCGGCCGGCTCGCCGACCTCTACAACCGCAAGAAGCTGCTGATCGGCTTCCTGGCCGTCTTCGTGGTCGCCAGCATCCTGGGCGGCATCGCCGACAACGGCGTGCTCCTGGTCGTCGCCCGACTCCTCAAGGGCGTCAGTGCCGGTATCACGGCGCCCGCCGCGATGGCGATCCTGCTCGACGCCTTCCGTGACGAGCAGTCACGCAACCGCGCGCTCGGCACCTTCCTCGCCGTGGCCTCGGCCGGTTACTCCCTCGGTCTGATCCTCGGCGGCCTGATGGCGGGCGTCTCCTGGCGCCTGGTCCTCTTCGCTCCCGCCGTCGCCGGCGTCCTGGTCGCGCTGCTCGCCGCCTCCGTGGTGCCCGCCCAGCAGGAGAAGGGCAAGGCCGGCAGCCTCGACATCCTGGGAGCCGTCACCGTGACGGCCGGAGCCGTCGCCCTCGTCTACGGACTCAGCCGGGCCGCCAGCGACGGCTGGGCCGACGCGCAGACCATCGGTGCGCTCATCGCCGCCGCCGTCCTGTTCCCGCTGTTCGCCCTGGTCGAGAGCCGCCACCCGGCGCCGCTGGTCCCGCTGTCCGTCTTCCGCAAGGGCCAGCTGACCCGCGCGCTCGTCTCGATGCTCTTCTTCGGCGCCTACGTCTCCTTCCAGTTCGTGCTGACCCTCTACTACCAGGAGCAGCTGGGCTGGTCCCCGCTGGAGGCCGGTCTCGCCTTCCTCCTCGGCGGCGTGCTGACGGCGGGCACCGCCCGCTACGGCGCCGCGCTGGTCACCAAGTACGGCGCCTGGCCCGTCGCGACCGGCGGTCTGGTGCTGCTGAGCATCGGCTACCTCGGCTGGGTCCTGCTGATGGGCCAGGTCGACCCGCTGGTCACCCTGTTCGCCCAGCAGCTCCTCGGCGGCCTCGGCTTCGCCGCGGTCTACCCGGCGCTGAACATCGCCGCCGTCGGCACCGCCGAGCCCAGCGAACAGGGCCTGGTGTCGGGCCTGTTCAACGCCGGCGCGCAGATCGGCAACGGTGTGGTCATCGCCATCACCGCCACCGTCTTCTCGCTCTCCACCGGCGGGATCGCCCCCTACCGGGCCGGGCTGTGGACGGTCACCGTCATCACCCTCGCCGTCACCCTCGTGGCCCTGGCGGGCGCCGCCCGCTACCGCCAGAAGGCCGCGGCCTGACCGGAGGGGGGGGGGGGGCCGGCCGCGCCCGCCCCCCCCCCCCCCCCCCCCGCCCCGCCCCACCGGGGGGGGGGAGGAAAAAAAA
>NZ_JBHWBP010000443.1:0-5543 GCF_042735575.1 Streptomyces sp. NPDC059564
GATGGGTGCGCCGTTGAGGGACCGGCCCGCCACGGAAGGACGATGAGACTGACGGGAAAGCCCCAAACCGTCCCTGATCCGGACCAGCCGAAACCCCGCCGATCCCCGACCCCGCCGATCCCCGACCCCGCCGATCCCCGACCCCGCCCGCCCCTTGACCTAGTTAGTGATTGAGCACTAACTTCGAAGCATGGCAAGGATGAGCGCAGAAGAGCGGCGCGAGAGTGTGATTCGGGCGGCGGCTCGGGAGTTTGCCCTTGGGGGGTACTACGGGACCTCCACCGAGGCGATCGCCAAGCGGGTCGGCGTTTCGCAGCCGTACCTCTTCCGGCTCTTCCCCAACAAGCAGGCGATCTTCCTCGCGGCGGCCTCCCGGTGCATGGAGACCACCCGGCGGGTCTTCGCCGAGGCGGCCGACGGGCTGGAGGGTGAAGAGGCCCTGCACGCCATGGCCGGGGCGTACACGCGGCTGATCGCCGAAGATCCGCACGTACTGCAGATGCAGCTCCAGATGTACGTCACCATCGCCTCCGCCGAGGCGGCCGGCGACCACGAGCTCGGCGAAGTCGTGCGGGCCGGCTGGCTGGAGTTGTGGGACACCGTCTCGCTGCCGCTCGGCGGTGACGTCGAGGAGACCACCACCTTCATGGCGTTCGGGATGCTCATCAACACCCTCGCCGCCATGGGGTTCCCGCCCGGTCACCGCATCTGGGAGGGGCTCTACCCGTCCGCCCGGGCCAAGGAGCCCGTGGGGAAGTCGCCGGAAAGTCCTGTCGAGTAGGAAGTGGGCCTCGGGATCTCCGGGGACGGCGGCTCGCCGTCGCCCGCACCAGGGCCCCTTCTGCCCGCAGAAGTTAGTCAGCAATAACTAACTAGCAAACCCCAGGGGGAAACGTGAACCAGCAGAGCGAGCAGAACCGGAACGACCAGCCAGCTCAGCCCACCCCACCCACCCACCCCGACCGACTCGGCAAGCCCGCCGTCTGGGCCCTCGTCCTCACCGGTGTCGCCAGTTTCATGGCCGCCCTCGACAACCTCGTCGTCACCACCGCCCTCCCCGCCATCCGCGCCGACCTGGGCGGCAAGCTGGAGGACCTGGAGTGGACGGTGAACGCCTACACGCTCACCTTCGCCGTCCTGCTCCTGTTCGGCTCCGCGCTCGGGGACCGCTTCGGCCGGCGCCGGCTCTTCATCGCCGGGCTCGCGATATTCACCGGCGCCTCCGCGGCCGCCGCGCTCTCGCCCGGCATCGAGGCGCTCATCGCCGCCCGCGCCGTGCAGGGCCTCGGCGCCGCCGTCATGATGCCGCTGTCCCTCACTCTGCTCACCATGGCCGTCCCGGCCGCCCGCCGCGGCATGGCCCTCGGGATCTACGGGGCCGTCGGCGGCCTGGCCGTCGCCTGTGGTCCGCTGATCGGGGGGAGCCTCACCGAGCACATCTCCTGGCAGTGGATCTTCTGGCTCAACGTGCCGATCGGCCTGGCGCTGCTCCCGCTCGCCCGCCTGCGCCTCGCCGAGTCCACCGCCCCGAACTCCCGCCTCGACGTCCCCGGCACCCTCCTCATCAGCGGCGGGCTCTTCGGGATCGTCTACGGCCTGGTCAACGCCAACGCCCACGGCTGGACCAGCGCTCCGGTCCTCACCGGCCTGATCGCGGGCAGCGCCCTCGTCGGCGGCTTCATTCACCACGGCTTCCGCAACGCGAACTCCATGCTCCCCATGCGGCTCTTCCGTAACCGGGGTTTCTTCGGCATCAACTTCGCCAGCCTGCTGATGTACCTCGGCATGTTCGGCTCGATCTTCCTGCTCAGCCAGTTCCTCCAGGGCGTCGCCGGCTACTCGCCCACCCAGGCCGGGCTGCGCATGCTCCCCTGGACCGGCATGGCGGTGGTCGTCGCCCCGATCGCGGGGATCCTGTCCGACCGGATCGGCGGCCGACCCGTCGTCGTCGCCGGGCTGGCCCTCCAGGCGGTCGGCCTCGGCTGGTTCGCGACGATCCTGAGCACGGACGTCTCCTACGTCGCCCAGCTCCCGGCCCTGGTCCTCAGCGGGATCGGCATGTCCCTCTACTTCGCCCCGGCCAACAACGTGCTGATGTCCACCGTCACCCCCGCCGACCAGGGCAAGGCCTCCGGCGCCAACAGCGCCCTCCGCGAGGTCGGCGGAGCCCTCGGCGTGGCCGTCCTGGCCTCGGTGTTCTCCGCCCGGGGCGGCTACGAGACCCCGCAGGCCTTCACCGACGGCACCGTCCCCGCCCTGTGGATCGGCGCCGCCGCGGTCGCCCTGGCCGCCGGGCTGGCCCTGCTGCTGCCCCGCAGGCCCAAGGCCTCCCCGGAAACCGCCCCCGCCCCGGCCCCCGCCGGGACCCTGGACAAGGTCCCCGCCGCGGGCTGACCCCACCGACGCGTACGACCCGAACGAAGGAGCAGCCGTCATGCCCGACATCCCCTGGTCCACGCCCACCCCCGCGGCCCCCGACGCCGAGGTCCACGTCATGGCCTCCCGCTTCGAGACCGCCACCCTCACCGGCGCCGTGAAGTTCTTCCTCCGCGCGCCCGGCATCATCCTGCAGATCCGCAAGGCCCCCGGCGCCCACGGAGCCGCCCTGCGCGCCCGCGTCACGCGCCGCACCTTCCTCACCCTCTCCGCCTGGGAGGACCGCGACGCGCTCTACCGCTTCGCCCGCAGCGAGCCGCACCGCTCCAGCTCCCGGGCCGCCGCCGCCCACATGAAGGACTCCGCCTTCGTCCACTGGACCGTGCCCGCCCGCGAACTCCCCATCAGCTGGGAGGAGGCCGAGCGCCGTCTGGCCCAGCAGGAGCAGGCGTACTGAGTGCCCCGCCGGGATGCGAGGGGGACGGACCGTACTCTTGTGCACGTGCAGGAACTCCACGATGCCCCCCTCGCCCCGCTGACCACCTTCCGCCTCGGCGGCCCCGCGGCCCGGCTGGTCACCGCGACCACCGACGCCGAGGTCGTCGACGCCGTCCGCGCCGCGGACGCGAGCGGTACCCCCCTCCTGATCATCGGAGGCGGCAGCAACCTGGTCATCGGCGACCAGGGCTTCGCCGGGACCGCCCTGCGCATCGCGACCACCGGCTTCACCCTCGACGGCACCACCCTGGAACTCGCCGCCGGCGAGAACTGGAGCGACGCCGTCGCCCGCACCGTCGAAGCCGGCCTCGCCGGCATCGAATGCCTCGCCGGGATCCCCGGCTCCGCCGGTGCCACCCCGATCCAGAACGTCGGGGCGTACGGCCAGGAGGTCTGCGACACCATCACCGAGGTCGTCGCGTACGACCGCACCAGCGGCGAGACGGTCACCCTCGGCGCCGCCGCATGCGACTTCCGGTACCGCAACAGCACCTTCAAGGACCAGCCCGACCGCTACGTCGTCCTGCGCGTGCGCTTCGCCCTGGAGGACGCGGGCGGCCTCTCCGCCCCGGTCAAGTACCCGGAGACGGCCCGCGCCCTCGGCGTCGAGGCCGGAGACCGCGTCCCGGCGGCCCTCGCCCGCGAGACCGTCCTGCGCCTGCGCGCCGGCAAGGGCATGGTCCTCGACCCCGCCGACCACGACACCTGGTCCGCCGGATCCTTCTTCCACAACCCGATCCTGACCGAAGAGGCCTACGCCGCCTTCCTCGCCCGCGCCCAGGACCGCCTCGGCCCCGACACCGCGCCGCCCGCCTACCCGGCCGGCGAGGGCCGTACGAAGACCAGCGCGGCCTGGCTGATCGACAAGGCCGGCTTCACCAAGGGCTACGGCAGCGGCCCCGCCCGCATCTCCACCAAGCACACCCTGGCCCTCACCAACCGCGGCGAGGCCACGACCGAAGACCTCCTCGCGCTGGCCCGCGAGGTCGTCGCCGGAGTCCACGCGGCGTTCGGCGTCACCCTCGTCAACGAGCCGGTGACGGTCGGCGTCCGCATCTGACATGCACTGCCCCCTGCACGGGGCCGGTACGGACCCCACGCGCCTGGTGGGCCGCGAGATCAGCCGGGTCGTCGCCTCCTGGCACATCTGCGAGGGCGAGCGCTCCGAGGCGCCGCTCGACGTCTGGCTGATCGACAGCTCCGGCGAGTCCACGCGGATCACCACCGGCTCGGACCAGTGCCTCATCGTCGAGTCCGGCGCGCCCCACGAGCCCGTCGACATGGGGGAGTGGGGCCGGATCGAGGTCGGCGAGGACCTCGGCGACCACCCCTTCCTGCGCCACCTCGGCCAGACGGTCGCGACCGTCGCCGAGTACGCGCTGCCCGAGCAGGGCCGCACCCACCTGGAGATCGGCTTCCCGGACGGCCACCGGGTGCGGGCCGACTGCTACGAGGGGGACCTGCGGCTCACCCGTTGAGCCAGTGGTCGATCCCGTCCAGCAGCTTGGCCTGTACGTCGTCGGGCGCGGCCGAACCGCGCACCGACTGGCGCGCCAGCTCGGCGAGCTCCGCGTCCGTGAACGCGTGGTGGCGGCGGGCGATCTCGTACTGGGCCGCGAGCCGGGACCCGAACAGCAGCGGGTCGTCCGCGCCGAGCGCCATCGGCACCCCGGCCTCGAAGAGGGTGCGCAGCGGCACGTCCTCGGGCCGCTCGTACACGCCGAGCGCGACGTTGGAGGCCGGGCAGACCTCGCAGGTGATCTGCCGGTCGGCGAGCCGCTTGAGCAGCCGGGGGTCCTCGGCGGCCCGGACGCCGTGCCCGATGCGGGAGGCGTGCAGGTCGTCGAGGCAGTCGCGGACGGAGGACGGGCCCGTGAGCTCGCCGCCGTGCGGGGCCGCGAGCAGGCCGCCCTCGCGGGCGATGGCGAAGGCCCGGTCGAAGTCGCGGGCCATGCCGCGGCGCTCGTCGTTGGAGAGCCCGAAGCCGACGATGCCGCGGTCGGCGTAGCGGACGGCCAGGCGGGCCAGGGTGCGGGCGTCCAGGGGGTGTTTCATGCGGTTGGCGGCGATGACGACCCGCATCCCGAGGCCGGTCTCCCGGGAGGCGCAGTCCACCGCGTCCAGGATGATCTCGACGGCCGGGATCATCCCGCCGAGGAGGGGCGCGTACGAGGTGGGGTCGACCTGGATCTCCAGCCAGCCGCTGCCGTCCCGGACGTCCTCCTCGGCCGCCTCGCGGACCAGGCGCCGGATGTCCTCGGGCTCGCGCAGGCAGGAGCGGGCGGCGTCGTAGAGCCGCTGGAAGCGGAACCAGCCGCGTTCGTCGGTGGCGCGGAGCTTGGGCGGCTCCCCGCCGGTCAGGGCGTCGGGCAGCCGGACGCCGTACTTGTCGGCGAGCTCCAGCAGGGTCGACGGTCGCATCGAGCCGGTGAAGTGCAGGTGGAGGTGGGCTTTCGGCAGAAGCGTGAGATCGCGTACGTGCTCCATTGCTTGATCCTGCCGTACCGCTGCGCTCGGCGGGAGGGGTTTTTGCCGAACGGGGGCTTGCGCGAACGCGTGAGCGGGGCTTCGGGCGGGGTGCGGGGCCGCTGCGCGGGGCCTCCCGGGCACCGCCCGGACCCGGGGCCCCAAAACCCGGGGGGGGGGGAAATCGGGGGGGCGCCCCCGCA
>NZ_JBHWBP010000444.1:0-5529 GCF_042735575.1 Streptomyces sp. NPDC059564
GGGGCGGCTTGTTTCCCCCCCCATAAATCCGGGTGTTCCTGGCCGGCGGCACGGGCATAATTCCCGCCCCTCGGGGTTTTTTGGTGGGGGGGCGGGGGCGGAGCCCCGGGAGACGGGCCGCGCATGACACACCACCGCACGAACCAGAAGGCAGACTGACACCGTGAACTGGGACGACGAGACCGACACCTCCGAGCCGGACAGGCTCGTCGCGCCTGCGGCCGACGGCGAGGACACCGCCGTGGAGGCGGCCCTGCGCCCCAAGGACCTCGGCGAGTTCGTCGGCCAGGAGAAGGTCCGCCAGCAGCTCGACCTCGTCCTCAAGGCGGCCAGGCAGCGCGGCGCCACCGCCGACCACGTCCTGCTCTCCGGCGCGCCGGGCCTCGGCAAGACCACCCTCTCCATGATCATCGCGGCGGAGATGGGCGCCCCCATCCGGATCACCTCCGGCCCCGCCATCCAGCACGCGGGCGACCTCGCCGCGATCCTCTCCTCCCTCCAGGAGGGCGAGGTCCTCTTCCTCGACGAGATCCACCGCATGTCCCGGCCCGCCGAGGAGATGCTGTACATGGCGATGGAGGACTTCCGCGTCGACGTGATCGTCGGCAAGGGCCCCGGCGCCACCGCGATCCCGCTGGAGCTGCCGCCCTTCACCCTCGTCGGCGCCACCACCCGGGCCGGCCTGCTGCCCCCGCCGCTGCGCGACCGCTTCGGCTTCACCGGGCACATGGAGTTCTACTCCCCCGAGGAGCTGGAACGGGTCATCCACCGCTCCGCCCGCCTCCTCGACCTGGAGATCGACACCGCCGGAGCCGCCGAGATCGCCGGCCGCTCCCGCGGCACCCCGCGCATCGCCAACCGCCTCCTGCGCCGCGTCCGGGACTACGCCCAGGTCAGGGCGGACGGGGTGATCACCCGCGAGGTCGCCGGCACCGCCCTGCAGGTCTACGAGGTGGACGCGCGCGGTCTCGACCGGCTGGACCGGGCCGTCCTGGAGGCCCTGCTCAAGCTGTTCGGCGGCGGCCCCGTCGGGCTGTCCACCCTGGCCGTGGCCGTCGGCGAGGAGCGCGAGACCGTCGAGGAGGTGGCCGAGCCCTTCCTCGTACGGGAGGGCCTGCTGGCCCGCACCCCGCGCGGCCGGGTCGCGACCCCTGCCGCATGGGCCCACCTGGGGCTTGTCCCCCCGCAGCAGGGTATGGGTGGATCAAGCGGACAACAGGGCTTGTTCGGGGCCTGACGGCGCGGAGGTTCGACCGGTCAGGAACTGCGGTGCCATGCTGGGCGTTGTTCCATCGGTGCGGACTCGCCTAGACTCCGCCGATGCCGACCCTTCGGGTCGGCGTGCCCACCCCCGTAGAAATTGGCCGTCTCCCGTGCGGTCGTGCGAAGGATCTCCGTCCCGTGAATCTCGTGACACTCCTCCCGTTCATCGTGCTCATCGGGGCGATGTTCCTGATGACCCGCTCCGCCAAGAAGAAGCAGCAGGCGGCCGCGCAGATGCGTAACGAAATGTCGCCCGGCACCGGCGTCCGCACCATCGGCGGCATGTACGCCACGGTGAAGGAGATCGGTGAGGACACGGTCACCCTCGAGGTGGCTCCCGGCGTCCACGCGATCTACGCGAAGAACTCCATCGGCGCCGTCCTCGACGACGAGGAGTACAACCGCATCGTCCACGGCGCCACCGATGATCTGACCATCGACACGCCGGTCGTCCCGGACGACGCCTCCTCGCTGACCGAGGCCGACGCCCCGAAGACGGACCTGTCGAAGGACGCCGACGCGGACGAGACCCCGAAGCTCGACCTGGGCAAGAGCGACGAGCCCAAGGGCGACGAGTCCAAGGGCGACGAGCCGAAGGACGGCAAGTCCGACGGCGAGGCCGGCGCCAAGTAGCGTCCGGCCGGTACCGCGGTGGCGCCTGACCGGCGGCCGCCGCGGTGCCCGCAGTGAACTTCTGCGGGGGGCAGGGGTCCCCACCACACATTTCGTGGCCGTCCGCGCGCTGACCCGGCGCGGGACGGTTGGACAGGGAGAAACGACAAGGTGGCAGCACCGAAGAAGGGCCGGCGGCCCACGGGGGCTCAGGGGAGGCCGGGGCGCGCCCTGGCCGTCATCCTGATCGCGATGGTGGCGCTCACCGCGGGGATGTTCCTCACGAAGCAGACGACCCCCCGCCTGGGCATCGACCTCGCGGGCGGTACGAGCATCACGCTCAAGGCCAAGAGCGAACCCGGCAAGCCGGACGCGGTCAACGAGACCAACATGAACACGGCGGTCGGCATCATCGAGCGCCGCGTCAACGGTCTCGGCGTCTCGGAGGCCGAGGTCCAGACTCAGGGCCGCGACCACATCATCGTGAACATCCCCAAGGGGACGAACGAGCAGCAGGCGCGCGAGCAGGTCGGTACCACCGCCCAGCTCTACTTCCGCCCCGTGCTCGCCTTCGCCGACGGCGCCCCGGTGGCCCCCCAGCCGAACCCGAGCACGCCGGCTCCCTCCGCGAGCGGTTCCGGTGCCCCGAAGGCCGAGGGCAGCGGCAAGCCCTCCGCCCCGGCCACCCCGTCGTCCAGCGCCACTTCCCAGGGCCGTGTGCTCAGCGAGGCCCTCAAGGCCCCGGGCACCCCCACTCCCTCGCCCTCGGCGAGCGAGTCGAAGAAGGCAGACGACAGCAAGGCGACCCCGCCGGCCACTCCTCCCGCGAGCACGCCGCCGGTGGATTCCGCCGTCGCCGACCTGCAGGCGAAGTTCGCCGCGCTGGACTGCACCAAGGAAGACCAGCGCGCCGCCGCCGGCAAGGGCGCCAAGCCCGAGGACCCGATGCTCGCCTGTGGCAAGCGCGGCGGGACCTGGGGCAAGTGGGTCCTCGGCCCGGCCCAGGTCAACGGCCAGGACGTCAAGGAGGCCAAGGGCGTCATCGACCAGCAGCGTGGCCAGTGGATCGTCACGATGCAGTTCTCCGACAAGGGCGCCGACAAGTTCGCCAAGATCACCGGTGAGCTGGCCACCAAGCAGTCCCCGCAGAACCAGTTCGCGATCGTGCTCGACGGCGAGGTCGTCTCCGACCCCTCCGTCAGCCAGGCGCTGACCGGCGGCAACGCCGAGATCTCCGGCGGCTTCACCCAGCAGACCGCGCAGGACCTGGGCAACATGCTCTCGTACGGCGCCCTGCCGTTGTCCTTCCAGGAGGACAGCGTCACCACCGTCACCGCCGCGCTCGGCGGCGAGCAGCTGAAGGCCGGCCTGATCGCCGGCGCCATCGGCCTCGCCCTCGTGGTGATCTACCTGCTGATGTACTACCGGGGCCTCGCCTTCCTCGCCATCGTCAGCCTGATGGTGTCCGCGGTCCTCACGTACACGATCATGGCGCTGCTCGGAAAGGGCATCGGCTTCGCGCTGAACCTGCCCGCCGTCTGCGGCGCGATCGTCGCGATCGGCATCACGGCGGACTCGTTCATCGTGTACTTCGAACGCATCCGGGACGAGATCCGCGAGGGCCGCACCCTGCGTCCGGCCGTCGAGCGTGCCTGGCCGCGTGCCCGGCGCACCATCCTGGTCTCCGACTTCGTGTCCTTCCTCGCCGCCGCGGTGCTGTTCATCGTCACCGTCGGCAAGGTCCAGGGCTTCGCGTTCACGCTGGGTCTGACCACCCTGCTCGACGTGGTCGTGGTGTTCCTCTTCACCAAGCCCGTCATGACGCTGCTGGCGCGCACGAAGTTCTTCTCCAGCGGTCACCCGTGGTCCGGGCTGGACCCGAAGCGGCTCGGTGCCAAGCCGCCGCTGCGCCGGTCCCGCCGCAGCGGTCCCGTCCCCGCCCCCGTCGACGCAAAGGAGGCGTGAGAGATGTCGAAGCTGGGAGATCTCGGCGCCAGGCTGTACCGCGGTGAGGTCGGCTACGACTTCGTCGGCAAGCGCTTTCTCTGGTACGGCGTTTCCATCCTGATCACCATCACGGCGATCGTGGCCCTGGCCGTTCAGGGCCTCAACATGGGCATCGAGTTCAAGGGCGGTGCCGTCTTCACCACCCCGAAGACGGCGGTCTCCGTCGCGAAGGTGACCGAGGACGCGGAGAAGTCCTCGGGCCACGACGCGATCGTCCAGCAGCTCGGCACCGGCGGCATGCGCATCCAGATCTCCGGTCTGGACACCGACTCCGCCGCTCCCGTGAAGAAGCAGCTGGCCGCCGACCTGAAGGTCACCGAAGCCCAGATCAACACCGACCTCGTCGGCCCGAGCTGGGGCGAGCAGATCGCGAACAAGGCCTGGACGGGCCTCGCGATCTTCATGGTCCTCGTGGTGATCTACCTGGCCATCGCCTTCGAGTGGCGGATGGCGGTCGCGGCGCTGATCGCGCTGATCCACGACCTCACCATCACCGTCGGCGTCTACGCGCTGGTGGGCTTCGAGGTCACCCCGGGCACCGTGATCGGTCTGCTGACGATCCTCGGTTACTCCCTCTACGACACCGTCGTCGTCTTCGACGGTCTCAAGGAGGGCTCGAAGGACATCACCAAGCAGACCCGCTACACGTTCAGCGAGATCGCCAACCGCAGCATCAACGGCACGCTGGTCCGCTCGATCAACACCACGGTCGTGGCGCTGCTCCCGGTCGCCGCCCTGCTGTTCATCGGCGGCGGGTTCCTGGGCGCGGGCATGCTCAACGACATCTCGCTGTCGCTGTTCGTCGGCCTCGCGGCCGGTGCGTACTCCTCGATCTTCATCGCGACCCCGCTGGTCGTGGACCTGAAGGAGCGCGAGCCGGCGATGAAGGCGCTGAAGAAGCGGGTGCTCGCCAAGCGTGCGGCCGCCGCGGCGAAGGGCGAGGACCCCGAGGGCGACGACTCCGGCGCCGAGGGCGGCCCGCAGGTCGTGGCCCAGGGCGGTCAGGGGAGGCGGCGCCGTTGAGCACCGCCTGTTCGCCCGAGGTCCGCGAGCTGCTGCTCGGCCGGATCAAGGACGTCGTCGACTACCCGAAGCCGGGCGTGATGTTCAAGGACATCACCCCGCTGCTGGCCGACCCGAAGGCCTTCGCGGCGCTGACGGACGCGCTGGTGGAACTGGCCGCCCGGTACGGCGCGACGAAGATCGTCGGGCTGGAGGCGCGGGGCTTCATCCTCGCGGCCCCGGTCGCCGTCCAGGCGGGCATCGGCTTCGTCCCCGTACGCAAGGCCGGGAAGCTGCCGGGCGCGACGCTCTCGCAGTCCTACGAGCTGGAGTACGGGACCGCGGAGATCGAGGTCCACGCGGAGGACCTGTCGGCCGGTGACAAGGTCATGGTCATCGACGACGTCCTGGCGACCGGCGGCACCGCCGAGGCCTCGCTGGAGCTGATCCGGCGGGCCGGGGCCGAGGTCGCCGGAGTGGCCGTCCTGATGGAGCTGTCGTTCCTGCCGGGACGCGCGAAGCTGGCCCCCGCGCTCCACGGCGCTCCGCTGGACGCGCTGATCGTGGTCTGACGCCTTTCGACGCCGAGCGGCGGGTCCCGGGACTTCCCGGGGCCCGCCGCTTTCGTGTGCGGCGCCGCTGCCG
>NZ_JBHWBP010000445.1:0-5514 GCF_042735575.1 Streptomyces sp. NPDC059564
GGGCCCCTCCCAGCGGTAGCTGGGGGAGTTTGAGGCGCGGGGTCTGGGGCGGAGCCCCAGAAGCCCCGGCGCCGCCCGGCCCGCCGGCTACGCCTCCGCGGAAGCCGCCACCGGCCGCACGGCAGCAGCCGTACCGGCGGAACCCGCCGTCACCGTCCCCGGCCCACCCTCGGGGAGCCCCCGCATCAGCAGCCAGTACCCCAGCGCCGCCACCGTGCCCAGGACCCCCGTGGCCCCCCACAGCCACGCCGCGCCCAGACGGTCGATCACGAAGCCGGCCATCAGCGGCGCCACCAGCGCGGCCACCGCCCACGACATCGTGTACATCCCCTGGTAGCGCCCGCGTCCGTGCACCGGCGACAGCCGAGCCACCAGCCCCATCTGCGTCGGCGAGTTCACGATCTCCGCCAGCGTCCACAGCACCACGGTCGCCGCGTACGCCCACAGCGGCCCCGCGAAGGCCGTCATCGCGAACCCGTACCCGGCCAGCAGCGCCGAGACCACCAGCAGCTTCTGCGGGTCCCGGTGCTCGATGAACCGCGTCACCGGGATCTGCAGCACCACGATCAGCAGCCCGTTCACCGCGACGACCAGGCCGTAGTCACCGGGCGTGAAGCCCGCCGCGCCCATCGCCACCGGCAGCCCCACCGAACCCTGCGTGAAGATCAGCGAGATCAGGAACGACAGCCCCACGACGCCCATGAAGCGGCCGTCCCGCAGCACGCTCCCGAGCCCGATCTCCGGGCCGGCCGCCGCCTCCCCGGCCGCGTCCTTCACCGGCCGCGACTCCGGCAGCTTCACGAACACCAGCACCGCGCAGAGCAGCGTCAGCGCCGCCTCGCCCAGGAAACCGGCCAGGTAGCTGTACTCCGCGACGAACCCGGCCGCGGTCGCGCTGACCGCGAAGCCGAGGTTGATGGCCCAGTAGTTCAGCGCGAAGGCCCGTACCCGGTCCTCCGGACGGACGATGTCCGCCATCATCGCCGAGACCGCCGGCCGCGAGGCGTTCGAGGCCATCCCCACCAGCAGCGCCACCGCCGCGATGGCCGCCGGGTGCTCCATGAAGCCGAGCAGCGCCACCGACAGCGAGGTGGACACGTTCGCCGCGAGCATCGTCGGCCGCCGCCCCAGCCGGTCGGTCATCACCCCCGCCACCAGCGAGGACATCACACCGCCGAGCCCGTGCAGGGCGACCACGAGTCCCGCGAAGGAGGCCGAATAGCCCCGGTCCAGGGTCAGGTACAAGGTCATGAACGTGGCGACGAAGGCCCCGAGCCGGTTGACCAGCGTGCTCGCCCACAGCCACCAGAACGCACGCGGCAGACCCGACACGCTCTCCCGGGCGGCCCGTCTCATCGTGGCAACGGACATAAGGAATCCCCCCGGCGGCGTAAGCGTCTCTTGAGCACCCCGCACATTACGAGCGCTGCCCTCAGGCCGCCACTGGATTGACGCCGACCGTCAATCGACCGCCCCCCACACCGCGCGCGAGCGCCCCGGACCGTCCATTAGGCTCGTACGCATGGCCGACGCACCGTACAAGCTGATCCTCCTCCGCCACGGCGAGAGCGAGTGGAACGCGAAGAACCTGTTCACCGGCTGGGTGGACGTCAACCTCAACGAGAAGGGCGAGAAGGAGGCGGTCCGCGGCGGTGAGCTGCTCAAGGACGCCGGCCTGCTCCCCGACGTCGTGCACACCTCGCTCCAGAAGCGCGCGATCCGCACCGCGCAGATGGCGCTCGAGGCAGCCGACCGTCACTGGATCCCGGTCCACCGCTCCTGGCGCCTGAACGAGCGCCACTACGGCGCCCTCCAGGGCAAGGACAAGGCCCAGACCCTCGCCGAGTTCGGCGAGGAGCAGTTCATGCTGTGGCGCCGCTCCTACGACACCCCGCCGCCGGCCCTCGAAGACGGCACGGAGTTCTCCCAGTCCGGGGACCCGCGCTACGCGACGATCCCGCCGGAGCTGCGCCCGCGCACGGAGTGCCTCAAGGACGTCGTCGTCCGCATGCTCCCGTACTGGTACGACGGCATCGTCCCGGACCTCCTCGCCGGCCGCACGGTCCTGGTCGCCGCGCACGGCAACAGCCTGCGCGCCCTGGTCAAGCACCTGGACGGCATCTCCGACGCCGACATCGCGGGCCTGAACATCCCCACCGGCATCCCGCTCGCCTACGAACTGGACGCCGACTTCAAGCCCCTCAAGCCGGGCGGCACCTACCTCGACCCGGACGCGGCCGCGGCCGCCATCGAGGCCGTCAAGAACCAGGGCAAGAAGTAACCCCCACGCGCGACGAGCCCGCTACCGGTGCCGTCCCGGCCGGTGGCGGGCTTCTTGCATCGCAAGGGCCCCGGCCGAGGGAATCGGACGGGGCCCTTCGTGTACGGGGAACCAGGCGGGCGGGGTCAGCCGCCGCACTGGCAGGGGGCGCCGGACTGGCAGCCGCAGCCGCAGCCGGAGCCGCAACCGCAGGCCGCGAGCAGCGGCAGGCGCAGGGGCTCCGGCCGGGACGGCTGCTGCTCCTGCTCCGGGGTGACGGGGACGGGGGAATCGGGCATGGATCCTCCTCGTGGGCGCACGTACGCGGCGGCCCCGTGACGGAGCGCCTTCGCCTCATTCATGCCCAGCCACACCGGCGCGTCAACGGCGCATTGGGGCTCGCCCTCAGACGCCCTCGACCTGCGTCGGCTGCTGGAGCTCATCCGCGTGCTCACCCGTCACCAGGTACACCACGCGCTTCGCCACCGACACCGCGTGGTCCGCGAACCGCTCGTAGTAGCGGCCCAGCAGCGTCACGTCGACGGCCGTCTCGATGCCGTGCTTCCAGCGGTCGTCCATCAGGTGCTGGAACAGCGTGCGGTGCAGCTGGTCCATCTCGTCGTCGTCCTGCTCCAGCTGGAGCGCCAGGTCCACGTCCTTCGTGATGATGACCTCGGCGGCCTTCGCCATCAGCCGCTGCGCCAGCTGGCCCATCTCCAGGATGGTCGCGTGCAGGTCACGCGGCACCGCCGTGTCCGGGAAGCGCAGCCGCGCCAGCTTCGCCACGTGCTGTGCCAGGTCGCCGGAGCGCTCCAGGTCGGCGCTCATCCGCAGCGAGGTCACCACGATGCGCAGGTCGGTCGCCACGGGCTGCTGGCGGGCCAGCAGCGCGATGGCCCGCGCCTCCAGGTCGTGCTGCAGGTCGTCCACCTTCTGGTCGGCGGCGATGACGCTCTCCGCCAGCTTCAGATCGGCGTCCAGCATGGAGGTCGTCGCCCGCCCGATCGCGGAACCGACGAGCCGGGCCATCTCGACCAGGCTTTCTCCGATCGAGTCCAGTTCCTCGTGGTACGCGTCGCGCATGGTGTCCCTCTCTTGCCTACTTCTCGCCCACTGCGTGGCCTGTATGCCCCACGTCTACACGTTCGGGCGCCGATGCGTCCGACTCCGGCATCACAAGTGAATCAACCCCGTCGTCAGGGTGAACTCTGGGCGACGAGTGTTCGGGGCGACACCCGAACGGCTGTGGAAGTGTCGTCCGGCCTGCTTAACCTGGATCCATGGACGTGAACGCGGCGGTCGCCGCAGCTGCAGCGATCGCCGGTTTGTGCACCGGTGTCATCGCCATGCTGGCGTTCCGCTGGAGCGAGCGCGACCAGGCCCGCCCCACCCGGAGCTCCATGCGCCCCGACATCAACGCGGTGCTGCCCCCCGGAGTGGACACGGTCCTCTCCGTGCTCCGCTCCTCCGCCGTCGTCCTCGACGAGGGCGACGCGGTCGTCAAGGCCAGCTCGGCGGCGTACGCCCTCGGCCTGGTCCGCGGCGGCAAGCTGGCCGTGGAGCCCATGCTCCACATGGCCCGCGACACCCGCCGGGACGGCGAGATACGCCAGATCGAGCTCGACCTGCCCCGGCGCGGCACCGGCCGCGGCGAGGCCCTCGCGGTCTCCGCCCGCGTCGCACCGCTCGGCTCCCGCCTGGTGCTCCTGCTGGTCGAGGACCTCACCGAGGCCCGCCGCATCGAGGCGGTGCGCCGCGACTTCGTCGCGAACGTGTCGCACGAGCTGAAGACCCCCGTAGGAGCGATCTCCCTGCTGTCGGAGGCGGTCATGGACGCCTCCGACGACCCCGAGGCGGTCAGCCGCTTCGCGGGCCGCATGCAGATCGAGTCCACCCGCCTGATCAACCTCGTACAGGAACTCATCGACCTCTCCCGGGTACAGAACGACGACCCGCTGGAGGACGCCGAGCCCGTACGGGTGGACACGCTCGTGGCGGAGGCCATCGACCGCTGCCGCCACACGGCCACCTCCAAACAGATCACCATGGCCGCCGGCGGCACCGCCGACCTGCGCGTCTGGGGAAACCGGGGCCAGCTGGCCGCGGCCCTCGGCAACCTGGTGGAGAACGCCGTCAACTACAGTCCGGCCCGCACCCGCGTCGGCATCGCCGCGCGCAGGGTCGCCGTGCCGGGTGGAGACTTGATCGAGATAGCCGTGACCGACCAGGGCATCGGCATCCCGGAAAAGGACCGCGAGCGCATCTTCGAGCGCTTCTACCGCGTCGACCCGGCCCGCTCCCGCGCCACCGGCGGAACCGGCCTGGGCCTCGCGATCGTGAAGCACGTGGCGGCCTCGCACGGCGGGGAGGTATCGGTATGGAGCTCGGAGGGACAGGGCTCCACGTTCACCCTGAAACTCCCCGAGGCGGCCGCCCCGGCCCCCGCGAAGACCCCCGCACCCGCCACACCCCTGCTTGAACCTGAACCAGTCATCCCTGCCCCGGAGGTCCTTCCGTGACCCGAGTGCTCGTCGTCGAGGATGAGGAATCCTTCAGCGACGCCCTGTCCTACATGCTCCGCAAGGAAGGCTTCGAGGTCGCGATCGCCGCGACGGGGCCCGACGGGCTCGACGAGTTCGAGCGCAACGGCGCCGACCTCGTCCTCCTCGACCTGATGCTGCCCGGCCTGCCGGGCACCGAGGTCTGCCGGCAGCTGCGCGGCCGTTCCAACGTCCCCGTGATCATGGTGACCGCCAAGGACAGCGAGATCGACAAGGTCGTCGGGCTGGAGATAGGAGCCGATGACTACGTCACCAAGCCCTTCTCCTCCCGCGAGCTCGTCGCCCGCATCCGCGCGGTCCTGCGCCGCCGCGGCGAGCCGGAAGAGGTGACCCCGGCGGCCCTGGAGGCCGGTCCGGTACGGATGGACGTGGACCGGCACGTGGTCACCGTCTCCGGCGCCAAGGTCGACCTCCCGCTGAAGGAGTTCGACCTGCTGGAGATGCTCCTGCGCAACGCCGGCCGCGTGCTCACCCGCATGCAGCTGATCGACCGGGTCTGGGGCGCGGACTACGTCGGCGACACCAAGACCCTGGACGTCCACGTCAAGCGCCTGCGCGCCAAGATCGAGCCGGACCCGGGCGCTCCGCGCTACCTGGTCACGGTCCGCGGCCTCGGCTACAAGTTCGAGCCGTAAGCCGTAGCCGGTACGACACGCAGCGCATACACGAAAGGAGGGCCCCGGCCGCATCTGC
>NZ_JBHWBP010000446.1:0-5503 GCF_042735575.1 Streptomyces sp. NPDC059564
GTCTGGGGCGGAGCCCCAGGAAACCCCGAGAGGAACCCCGTGACCACCACCGCCATCACCAACATCGGCAGCCTCGTCACCAACGATCCGTCCGTCGGCGACGGCACCCCCCTCGGCCTCATCCAGAACGCGGCGGTCGTCATCGACGGCGACCGCATCGCCTGGGTCGGCCCCGCCGACAAGGCCCCGGCCGCCGACGAGACGTACGACGCGCACGGCCGCGCCGCGATCCCCGGCTTCGTCGACTCCCACTCCCACCTCGTCTTCGCCGGCGACCGCACCGCCGAGTTCAACGCCCGCATGTCCGGCCGCAGCTACTCCGCCGGCGGCATCCGCACCACCGTCGCCGCCACCCGCGCCGCCACCGACGCGGAGCTGGAGGCCAACCTCGTCCGGCACCTCGACGAGGCCCGCCGCCAGGGCACCACCACCTTCGAGACCAAGTCCGGCTACGGGCTCACCGTCGCCGACGAGGCCCGCGCCCTGCGCATCGCCGCCGCGCACACCGAGGAGGTCACCTACCTCGGCGCGCACATCGTCTCCCCCGACTACGCCGGCGACCCGGCCGGCTACGTCGGCCTCGTCACCGGCGAGATGCTGACCGCCTGCGCCCCGTACGCCCGCTGGGTGGACGTCTTCTGCGAGAAGGGCGCCTTCGACGGCGACCAGGCCCGCGCCATCCTCACCGCCGGCGCCGCCGCCGGGCTGATCCCGCGCGTCCACGCCAACCAGCTGTCCTACGGCCCCGGCGTGCAGCTCGCCGTCGAGCTGGAGGCCGCCTCCGCCGACCACTGCACCCACCTCACCGACGCGGACGTCGACGCCCTCGCCCAGGCGGCCGGCACCACCGTCGCCACCCTGCTGCCCGGCGCCGAGTTCTCCACCCGCGCCCAGTGGCCCGACGCCCGCCGCCTGCTCGACGCGGGCGCCACCGTCGCGCTGTCCACGGACTGCAACCCCGGCTCCTCCTACACCAGTTCGATGCCCTTCTGCATCGCCCTCGCCGTCCGCGACATGGGCATGACCCCCGACGAAGCCCTGTGGTCGGCCACCGCCGGCGGCGCCGCCGCGCTGCGCCGCACCGACGTGGGCCGCATCGCCCCCGGCGCCCGCGCCGACCTGGCCCTCCTCGACGCGCCGAGCCACGTCCACCTCGCCTACCGGCCGGGCGTCCCGCTCGTCTCCGCCGTCTGGCAGCGCGGGGTGCGCGCCGTCTGACGCCCCGCGCACCGTACGAACCGGCCTGAAACGGCGTGTCCGACAGGCCGTTGATCCGGGCCGTCCTTTGTCTTCCCTCCGTAAGGCCCCGGGCGTACCTTGAGCCACCAATCTGATGTGTCGTCAGTAACTTGTGGCCCGAGGGGAAGACGAAGGTGTCCGACCGGAAACGCTCCACCGCGCTCGCACTGGCCTGCGTACTGGCCGGATCGGCGGTCCTGCTCGCGGCCCCCGCGGCCCACGCCGACGTCGTCGACGTGCAGTACGACTGCCAGACCCCCATCGGGGACAAGTCGGCGGTCTCGCCCATCGACATCAAGGCCGTCAAGGAGGGCGACGGCTACAAGCTGACGATGTCCTTCCAGAAGGGCGTCTCCTCCAGCCCCATCGAACTCGGCAAGGGCGCGATGAGCCCCGGCGCCGTCATCCTGGCCGACGGCGCCGAGAAGGTCTCCGTACCGGTCTCCGGCCCGCCCAACCCCGAGGCCGTGCCCGCCAACACCCCCATCAAGATCACCGACCTCTCGGGCACCTACACCCCGAAGAAGAGCGGCAAGGTCACCTTCACCGCCGGGGTCCTCACCATCAAGGCCATGGGGACCACCACCACCTGCACCCCCGGGAACAGCCCCAAGCCCTCCCTGGAACTGGAGGTCACGGCGGCGGGCGGCGACACCCTGCCGCAGACCGGCCCCGCCGACTCCGCCCTCGCCCTCGGCACCCTCGGCGCCACCGTGCTGCTCTCCGGCGCGGCCGGAACGCTCTGGCTGACCCGGCGCGGCCGCCGGGCCCAGCAGACCCGGTCCTGAACGGAGACGCCCCGTCCATGCGCGTGCTCCACACCCTCACACGGCTCGGCGCCGTGCTCCTCGCCGCCGCCACCCTCCACGGCGCCCCGGCCGCGGCCGCCGACGAGCCCGGCTGGACCGCCGAACCGGCCGCCGGGCGCCCCGGCACCCCGCGCCCGTACTTCTACCTCGCGGGCACCTCCGGCGCCGTACTGGAGGACCGCGTCGCCCTGGCCAACACCGGCGACCGGGAGCGGGTCGTCACCCTGCGCGGGGCCGACGCCTACAACACCCCCGACGGCGCCCTCGCGGTCCGCCCGCCCGGGCGGACCGCCGGGGCCGGGTCGTGGATCAGCTTCGGCGGCGCCACCACCGTCACCGTCCCGCCGCGCACCCGCGCCGTGGTCCCCTTCACCGTCACCGTGCCGCCCGCCTCCCCGCCCGGCGACCACCCCGCCGCCGTCGTCGCCACCGAGGGCGGCCGCGAGGTGGCCGTACGGGTCCACCTGCGGGTCGGCGGCCCGACGCTCGCCGCGCTCACCGTCGAGGACGTCTCCGTACGCGGCCGGGGCGCCGCCACCGCCGTCGCGTACACCCTGGTCAACCGGGGCAACGTGGCCCTCGCCCCCGAGCTGGCCCTGCACGCCGAGGGCCGCTTCGGCGAGGTCCCCGGCCGGAGCGCCCGCGCCCTGCCCGTCGAGCTGCTGCCCGGCCAGCGGGTCCGGCTCACCGAGCCCTGGCCCGGCGCGCCCGTCCTCGACCGGGTCGCCCTCACCCTCACGGTCACCGCCCCCGGCGCGGCCCCGGCCGCCGCGAAGGCCTCGGCCTGGTTCCTGCCCTGGGGGATCGCCGCCCGGACCGGGGCCGGACTGCTCGCCCTCGGCGCCGCCCTGGCGGCCGCGCTGCTCCTCGTACGCACCCGGGGCGCCCGGCGCCGTCCGCGCGGGGAGCCCGAGACCGCCCGGGACCCGTCGCACGAGCGGGCCGTACGGGAACACGAGCTGACGGGAGCACCCAGGTGAACGGCATCCGCGGCCGCCTCGCGGCCCTCCTCGCGGCCCTCGCGGTGGCCCTGCTCCCGGTGGCCGCCGCCCCGGCCGCCGCCGACACCGGCAAGCCCGCCGTCACGCTCTCGCTCTCCGAGGCCGCCAAGGGCACCGAGCTCAGCGCCGACGGGACCGGCTGGCGGCCCAGGACGATGGTCATGCTGCTGGTCTGCGGCCAGAACATGATCGGCGGCACCAACAGCTGCGCCAACGCCGACGGCGTGGCCGTCGCGGTCGGCGACGACGGGCACTTCGGCGCGCGACTGCCGGTCGTGGCACCGCCGAAGCCCTGCCCGTGCGTGGTGAACGTGACCTCCGTCAACGGGGACCAGTCCACCGTCGCCGTCCCCCTGAAGATCACCGGCCATCCGGTGGCCGAGCTGCCCGCCGAATCCGGCACCGCCCGCCTCGCCATGCTCACCGGGGTCCGCCTCAAGGGCGACGACGGGGTGCTGACCTGGTTCGGCGCCCCGCCGGGCCGGACGTTCACCGCCACCGTCGGCAACCTCGGCTCGGCGCCCGTCAAGGACCCCGTCTTCCAACTGGGCACCGCCCACGGGGTGTTCGCCCCGCAGTGGGAGGAGGCCCGGTGGAAGGGCACCATCCCGCCCGGCGGCAAGGCCGAGATCGCCCTGAACGTGGAGCTCCCGGCCGGCGCCCACGGCGACTACACCGTCTCCCTCAAGTACGGCGACACGGTCCTGGCCGGCCAGCCCTGGGGCGTCGACCGCCCGTACGGGGTGCTGCTGTTCTGGGGCCTGCTCCTGGTGGTCATCCCGACGGCCCTCTTCCGCGCGGGCATGGCCGTCGTGGACCGGGTCCGCCCGCGCGCCGCGGCGTCCGGCGCGGGCCGCCGGCACGCGGCCTCCGCGGTGACGGCCCGGCTGCCGCGGATCGCCGCCGTACGAGGCCCCGTACGAGGACCCGCGCCGGCCGGGGACCCGGAGGCGGCCCTGCCGTGGTTCACCCCGGAGCCGCGACCGGAGGATCCGAGCGGCGACCGGCCGCACACCCCACAGACATCCGCACCGTCTGAGAACAGTCCGACGACGAAGGGACACTTGTGAAGACCCAACGGAGGGTGAGCGCGGCCGTGATCGCGCTGCTGCTCAGCGGCGCGGGTATCGCCATGGCGGCTTCTCCCGCCCAGGCCGCCGACGCCACGTTCAAGGTGAAGTGCGTACCGCCCGCGGGCGGCGGCGACCCGGTGGAGGGCGAGACCACGGCCAAGATCACGGCCCCGGCCACGGCCAAGGTGGGTGACGAGGTCGACGTGTCGTGGGAGACGGTCAAGCCCGCCTCCAACAACACGGACCTCATGGTGATCCCCAAGGACTCCGTGGTGCCCACCGGCTGGTTCACGGTGGGTGGCGGCCCGGGCGGCGAGCTGAAGGTCGTCGGGGAGAAGAAGAACCCGGAGATCCCGAAGAAGGCCCCCATGGTCATGTCGGTGATGAAGGGGAAGCTCAAGCTGACCAAGGCCGGCAAGGTCACCCTGACGCCCGGCCGCTACGAAGTCGCCGTCTCCTTCCCCTTCGGCACCTTCGTCACCAAGTGCGCCCCGGTCGGCGCCGTCTCCGGCGGGGCCACCATCGACGTCTCGGCGGGCTCCGGTGACGGCGGCACGACGGCCGGTACGACCGCCGGCACCACGTCCGGCACCACCGCCGGTACGACGTCCGGCACGACCGGCGGCACGACGTCCGGCACGACGAGCGGCACCACGTCCGGCTCCACCACCGGAGGTACCGGCGGCCAGACCGACTTCCCGGGCAAGGCCGTCGAGGTCGCGTACGACTGCGGCGCGGTGGTCCCCGGCGGCATCAAGACCCCGGTCACGATCAGCGCGAAGAAGAACGGCGGCAGCTACGACCTCACGGTCAAGACCGCCAAGGGAGCGATGGCCGCGCCCATGGCCCTGCCCGCCGGGGCCCTCAAGCCCTCGATGGACGTCAAGCTCGGCGGCGCCGACAGCGGCAGCGTCAAGGTCACCGGACCGGCCAACGCCGAGCCGATCCCCGACAAGGCTCCCGTCAGCCTGAGCGACATGACCGGCACCTACAAGCCCGGCAAGTCGGGCAAGGTGACGCTCAGCCCCGACCAGCTGACGATCGACGTCACGATGGCCCCGGGCTCCACCCCGATCAACGTGCCCTGCAAGGCGGCCAGCAGCGGCGTCTCGCTGGAGCTGGACACCACCGCCCAGCCGGGCGGCGCCACCGGCTCCACCACCGGCGGCAGCACCACCACCGGCGGCGCCGCGGCCTCGGGCGGCCTCGCCGAGACCGGCGCCGAGGACGCGGGCGGCATCAAGGCCCTCGCCCTGGTCGCCGGCACGGTCATCCTGCTCGGCGCGGCGGTCTTCACCTTCACCCCCTGGCGCCGCCTGCGCGGCACCCGCTAGCGGCCCCGGCCGCGACGCGCGACGGCCCGGCACACCGAAGGGTGTGC
>NZ_JBHWBP010000447.1:0-5499 GCF_042735575.1 Streptomyces sp. NPDC059564
GCATCCCCGAGGGCCTCGGCTGGAAGGACCGGCTGCGGGCCCTGGCCGACGGCTCACTGGAGGTCGCGCTCAAGTACCCGGTGGTCGGCTCCACCATGGCCAGCCGGACCACCCGCAGGCCCAACGAGTTCCGGGTCGTCGAGCTGATCCTCGGGGCCGTCACGGAGGCCGGGCTCGACGGCGCCGAGGCGGCCGTCCACTACCGGATGGTCGGGGACTCCCTCCTCGCCTACGTCGGCCAGCGCGCGGCCTACCTGCTCTTCGACCCGGACGTCCGCGCGGCCGACGAGTCCTCCTGGAGCCGCGAGTACCGGCTGGTCGACGCGGAGGGGTTCCCCCACATCACCCGGCTGAGCACCGAACTCGCCGAGGTGACGGACGAACAGATCTTCCGGGCCAGGGTCGAGGCGCTGATCACCTCGATCGAAACCCGGGTCCGCACCCTGCGCGAGGCGTAAGGCCGCGCGGGGCCGCCGGGCGCGGCGGCGGCCCCCCGGCCCGGCACCAACGCGGCACCAGCGTGCCGCAGTTCGCGCAACACCGTTGACAACTGCGTTGCGCCAGCGGTTCACTCCCCTCGGCCCGAGCGCCACGCCCGTCCCCGGGTCCGGCCTCCGAGATGAGGGATCACATGCGACACGCGCACCAGGAACCTGCCTCCGCCTCGCCCCGCTCCGCCGCACCGCTCCGCACCGCCGCCACGCTCCCGTCCGCCTCGCGCGCCGGCGTCCCCGACCGGCTCCGCCTCGCCTTCTCCCTGCACGCCGAGGCCCTGCGCCGCGCGATGCCCGTCGCCGAGGTCGCCGGCGAGCACGCCGAAGCCGTCCGGCGCGAGCGGGCCCGTCGCGCCGAGCGCCGAGAGGCCCGCGCCGGGAGGGGGTTCAGCCGCCGGAGGGTGCTCGCCTCGGCGGGGGCGCTCGCTGTGGCGGGCGCCGTTCCGGGTGGTCCCCTCGCCGCCCGGCGGGCGGCGGCCGCCTCCTCCGGCGCCGGGAGCGCGGGCCCTCGTATCGTGATCGTCGGAGCGGGACTCGCCGGGCTGCGCTGCGCGCACCGGCTGTGGAACCAGGGCGCCCCGATCGCCACCACCGTGTACGAGGCGGACACCACCCACATCGGCGGCCGCTGCTGGTCCCTGCGCGGCTTCTTCGACGGCGGGGCCGTCCACGAGCACGGCGGCTCCTTCATCAGCTCCACCGACACCGCCACCCTGAACCTGGCTCGCTCCCTGGGCATCCGGCGCGAGTACGCGGGCGGCGGCGCGCTGGACACCGGGGACTACACCGCCTGGATCAACGAGAGCTCCTACGTGGGCAGTCAGCAGCAGGACGACTGGACCGCGACGGCCTACCAGGCCTTCAGCGCCTCCTACGCGGCGGCCGGCAGCGCCCGCTGGAACAGCGCCACCCCCGAGGCGCGCCGCCTGGACCGGCTGTCCTGCCTGGACTACCTCGACGAGATCGGGCTGCCCTCGGGCTCCCGGCTGGGGCAGCTCGTCCAGTCGCTGCAGCTCCAGTCGGGCGGCGAACCCGCCGAGGCCTCCGCGCTCGGGATGATCGGCTTCCTCGGGGGCTCGCCGGTCTTCGCCGGGGGCGGGTTCGACGAGATGTACCACCTGGCCGGAGGCAACGACCAGCTGGTCAGCGGGATGGCGGCGGGGCTGCCGCCGGGCACGGTCCGGCAGGGGTACGAGCTGGTCGCGCTGCGCCAGAACGCCGACCGCTCCTACACCTGCGTCTTCGGCCACGGCGGCGCCACCGTCTCCGTACCCGCCGACCACGTGGTGCTGGCCCTGCCGTTCAGCACCCTGCGCCGGGTCGACCTCTCCCGGGCCGGCCTCTCCGCCCGCAAGACCACCGCGATCGGGCAGCAGGGCATGGGGCAGAACGGGAAGCTCGTCACCCAGCTGTCGGGGAAGACCTGGCCGCGGCTCGGCTTCAACGGCATCACCAACACCGGGCCGCTCGGCTACCAGACGGCCTGGGACGGCTCGGTCGCGCAGGGCCCGGACGGCGCGCCCGCGCTCCTGGTCGCCTTCCCGGGCGGGAACACCGCGCGCGACCGGCTCACCGGGGCCGCGCACGGCCCGGCCCCGGCGGCGGACGTGGACTGGTTCCTCTCCCAGGCCGAGCGCTCCTACCCGGGCACGACGTCCGCGTTCAACGGGAAGGCGTACGAGGACCATTGGTCCCTGGACCCGTGGCACCTGGGCGCCTACCACTACTACAAGGTCGGCCAGTACACCTCGATCGCCGGCTACGAGGGGGTCCAGGAGGGCCGGATCCACTTCGCGGGCGAGCACACGGACGTCGACAACTCCACCCTGGACGCGGCGGTTTCCTCCGGCGAACGCGTCGCCGCCGCGATCCGCGCCCAGACCTGACCCGGGGGTTCGGCGGCGCGGGCCGGCGAGCTTCTCCGGATTGACCTGACAGCGGCCCGCGCGCCGCGGCTCAGGGGCCGAAGGTGCGCACGCGTTGGTCGTGGAGGTCGTAACGGGCGGCGGCGACGGCCAGCTTGCCGGCCGAGATCGCGCGGGCCAGGTCGGGTTCGGCGGCGAGGCGGTCGCGGGTGCGGCGGGCGTGGGCGTCGATGGTGGCGTCGACGCGGGCCTCGCCCTGCCGGCCGTGGTCGATCGCGGGACGTATCTGGTCGGCCAGGTACTGGATGTGCGCGGGCAGCCGCTCGCCGGTCTCGTCGGCGTGGACGGCCGCGCCGACGGCCCCGCAGGACTGGTGACCGAGGACGAGCACCAGCGGGACCGCCAGTTCGAGGACCCCGTACGCGATGCTGCCGAGGACCGCTTCGTCGAGGACCTCGCCCGCCGAGCGGACGGTCAGCAGATCGCCGAGCCCCTGGTCGAAGACGAGTTCCGGGGGGACGCGGGAATCGACGCAGCCGAGCACGATCGCGAAGGGGTGCTGCCCCTTGGCGAGCCGGAGCCGGGTCGACGGGGACTCGTGCGGGTGCTCCTGGCGGTACGTGCGCCACCGCCGGTTGCCGGCCGCCAGCTCGCGCAGGCACTGCTCGGGGGTCGTGGGCCGGTCCCCGGTCGCGGGCCCGGGCGGGGCGGCGGTCGCGGGGAAGGCGGAGCCCAGCGCGAGCACGGACCCGGCGGCCGCGGTCCCGGCCACGGCGGTGCGCAGGACGGCGCGCCGACTCGCCGAACCACCCTCCCCTGCCCGGGCGTTCGGGATGGCGGCGAGTGACGTACGCGTGTTCCCAGGCTTCTTGTTCGAAAACATGCGCGACGGTATCCCGCTTTGCCTCTCCTTGACCAAGGGTTCGGGAGGTGATTGGCGGGATCGCGTCGTCAGGCGTCCGGGTTCGTACCCAGCCGGACCACGGCCGCGTACCCCTCGGTGCGCAGGAGGACGGTGGCGGGACCCGTCAGCAAGGCCGCGTCGTACGGCCCGAGTTCGGCGGCCGGCCCCGGCAGCGGGCCCCGGTCGAGGGTGGCCGGTCCGTCGAGGGCGCAGACCAGCAGGGTCCCCTCCGGCGGGACGGTCAGGGCGAGTTCGCCCCGTACGACGGCCGTCCGGGCCCGCACGCCCTCCCGCCGGTACATCACGTTGAAGTTCACGACGGGGCCGTCCAGCAGCCGGCAGCCGGTCGGCCGGTCGCCGGGGAAGTGCCGGGGCGCGTAGCGCTCGTCGACGAGGCGGCGCTCGCCCGCGACGGTGAGGTCCATGCCCGCGCCCTCGGCCAGGGTGAGCGTCCGGTCGACGCCGGGGAACTCGGAGAAGGGGCCGTCCGCGGCCACTTCGGCCAGGCTGATCCGCCACGCGAAGTCGGCCGTGCCCGCGCCCTCGGGCCGGGCGGCGATCTCGCGGGTGACTCCCCCGCCGTTCTTCCACGGCACCGCCGTACGTTCGGCGGCGCGCAGGATCCGTATGTCGGCGGGGCCGGGCATGCGGCTTTCCTTCCCTCGGGTCCGTGCCGCCGGGGCGGACGGTACGGGGTCCCGGGCGGCGGGCCCGAGCCTATCGGGGGCCCGGCCGGGACCGGCGGGCACGCCCGGGGAGCCCGGCCGGGACCCCGGGCCGCGGCCGGGTCACCGCACGTTCACGACGACGGTCGGGGAGACCGTCTTGCCGTCGCCCATGACGCGCAGCTCCTCCTCGCCCTTGGTGTTGAGCTTGCCCGTCAGGGAGTAGCTGCTGCCGTTCTTGACGGTGGTGCTCGCCTGCAGCGTCGTCCACTTGCCGTTGTTGCGGTGCTGGAGGACCAGCTTGCTGCCGACCTTCAGGCCCTTGGTGCGTCCGTTGAAGGTGACCTCTCCACCGGCTTTCACCTCGGACTTGTCGGCCTTGATGGTGATCACGCCCTGGCCGGCCGGGCTCGCGCTCGGGGAGGTGGGCGGCTTCGGGGTGGCCGCGGCGAGGGCGTCGGCGGCTCCGGCCGTCAGGACGGCGGCGGACAGCAGGACTGCGGCGATGCTCCGGGCACAGCGGCTGCGCGGTAGGGACTTCACGGTGGCTCCCGTCTCGGGCGTTCTCCCCCCTCGTGTGGACCTCTGGCGAGGCTATCCACCACCCGGAAGGCCCGCGACCAGACGGACCGGGCGTTACGCCGAAAGGGGGTGGGGAGGCGGAGAAACGCCAGGTCGGATTCCCGCCAGCGCCGGTGAGCCGCCCCGCGTTTCATTGAAACCGCAACCAACTACGCGAGGAGCGACAGATGAACGGCAAGACGGTTCTGGTCACGGGCGGCAGCCGGGGCATCGGCGCGGCCACCGCACTGCGCCTGGCCGGGGCGGGCGCCGACGTGGCGATCACCTACGCCGCCGACGAAGCGGCCGCGCAGGCCGTGGTCGGCAAGATCCGGGCACTCGGCCGCCGGGCCGTCGCGGTCCGGGCGGACGCGGGCGAGGCGGGCGACGCGGCGGGCGCCGTGGACTGGGCGGCCGACAGCCTCGGCCGGCTCGACGTCCTCGTCAACAACGCGGGCGCCGGCGTGCTCGGCCCGCTGGAGGACCTCACCCTGGCCCAGATCGACCACGTCATCGCGG
Organism: Streptomyces sp. NPDC059564; assembly: GCF_042735575.1. Lineage (NCBI taxonomy): Bacteria > Bacillati > Actinomycetota > Actinomycetes > Kitasatosporales > Streptomycetaceae > Streptomyces > Streptomyces sp. NPDC059564. The sequence goes on from NZ_JBHWBP010000447.1 coordinate 5,009, forward strand.
TCAACGTCCGCGGGGTCTTCCTGGCCTCTCAGGCCGCGGCCGGCCGGATGGGCCCGGGAGGGCGGATCATCACCATCGGCAGCTGCATGACCCAGCGCGTGCCGGGCCCCGGCGGGACCCTGTACGCGATGAGCAAGTCGGCGCTCACGGGCCTCACCAAGGCGCTGGCCCGCGAGCTGGGCGGGCGCCGGGTCACGGCGAACATCGTGCACCCGGGCCCGATCGACACGGACATGAACCCGGCGGACGGCCCGTACGCGGACCCGCAGGCCGCGATGACCGCCCTCGGCCGTTTCGGCCGCCCGGAGGAGGTCGCGGACCTGGTCGCCTTCCTCGCCGGGGAAGAGGCCGCGTACATCACGGGCGCCGAGTTCTCCGTGGACGGCGGCCACGCCGCCTGACCCGCGCGGCTGCCCGCCGCCGTACGGCGGCGGGCAGCCGAGGTCAGCTCACGTCGAAGTCGTCACCGCGCACGGCACCCTGGCCGTACC
>NZ_JBHWBP010000448.1:0-5498 GCF_042735575.1 Streptomyces sp. NPDC059564
AGCCCGGCCACACAGGGCCCAACGTCGGTGGCCTGAAGGGGGACTTCCACCGGGTCACGATCACCCTGGAGGCATGCCAGGAGATCCCGGCCGGGCGCAGCATGGACATCCCCGTCAAGTACTACCTGCCCGCCGCCGGTCCCGCGAACGTCACGATCACCAGCGAGGGAAAGACCTTCGGCATCACCGGTGACCGGCGCCACGGCACGCAAACGGTGGCGCCGCCTGCCGGCTCGGCCGGATGCTCTCCGGTGAAGTGGGACCCGAAGGACGCTTACGAAAAGGGGGACGTCGTCACGCACAAGGGCCACCGCTGGCTCGCCCAGTACTGGGCCAACAAGGGCGATGAACCGGGCGTCGCCCCGGTCTGGCGCAACATCAGCCCCAACGACTGACCACCGCCGGTCCCGTTTCCGTTGCGAGAACGCGAGGGTGCCCAGGACGGCCGTGCCGGCTGTCCTGGGCACCCTTGTCAGGCGGTTCTCAGCAGAGTGGCCAGTTGCGGAGCGCGGCGTCAGCCATCGCCTGGAGTTCTGCGCCCTGGCAGTTGTCGCTGGGGGCCGCGTTGACCGCATCGAAGTTGCTTGGGTGGATCAGCCCGCCGCGCCGTCCAGCAGGTGGCTGTGGCGCAGGCGCAGTGCCCGTTCCGTGCTGGCCGCCATGTGTGCGCTCCCGCTACTTGTTCGGCTCCGCCGCGCAGGCGAGGTCCTCGGCCGGGCGCTGTCCGTTGGTCAGGAACGCTGTCACCGTGTTGTTCGCGCACGTGTTGCGGCCGAACGGGTAGACGCCGTGCCCGCCCTGGTCGGCGGTCACCATCGTGGCCCGGTCGCCGAATGCCCGCCGCAGTTTCATGGCGCCGGCCAGGGGGGTCCCCGGGTCGCGTTCGTTCTGCACCATCAGTACGTTCGACGGGCCGCGGTCACCGATCCGCACCGGCGGCTCGACCCGGTCGTCCGGCCAGTACGCGCAGGGCTTGATGTTTCCGGTGGTCCCGCCCAGCATCGGGTACTTCAGCCGGTCGATCGCGGCAGTGCGCTGGTAGTCCCGGACCTCGCCGGGCCAAGGCGAGTCACCGCAGGTCACGTAGAAGTGACTGGCCGAGAGGTTCTCCGGGAACGGCGGCGGAGTCGGCAGCGGCCGGCCCTGGTCCAGCGCCTGCCATTCCTTGGCCAGTTTGGGCATGTAGCCCTCGACGTAGAGGTTCTCGAACGTCACACCGCGAAACAGCGTGCCGTCGATGCCGCCGACCGGTTCGGCGTCCAGGCGCTTCGCGAGTTCGTAGAACGTGGCGGTCACCTGCTCCGGTGTGGTGCCCAGGCCGTATTCGGGGTGCGCGGCCGCGTACGCCGCGAAGTCCGGGAACCGGTCCTCCATTCCGCGTCCGAGCAGGCGGAAGCCCGCCAGGTCGTAGCCGCCGGGGCCCATGTTGCTGTCGAGCACGATCCGGTCGCTGCGCTCGGGGAACAGCGTCGTGTACACCGCGCCGAGGTAGCTGCCGTAGGAGGAACCGAAGTAGGAGGCCTTCGGCTCGCCCAGCGCCGCCCGGATCCGGTCCATGTCGCGCGCGGTGTTCGCGGTGGTGGTGTACGGCAGCATCCACGCAGTCCGCGACGTGGCGCACTGTTCGGCGATGGTCCGCGCGAACGGCGCCTCCTCGGCGACGTCGGCCGCGGTGTGCGCGTACGGCGGGAAGTTGCCACGTGCCTGCTGCTGCGGTGTCAGGTCGCAGGTGACCGGCGTGCTGCGGCCGACGCCACGCGGGTCGAAGCCGATCACGTCGTAGGAGTCGAGGACGTCCTTCGGCAGCCCGGCGCCGGCGAGGAGGGCCGGGTAGTCGAGCCCGGAGGCACCGGGGCCTCCCGGGTTGGTCAGCAGTACACCGCGGCGCTTCGAGGGGTCCTCGCTCGCCAGGCGGGAGACGGCGATCTCGATCTGCTGGCCGTCGGGATTCCGGTAGTCCAGCGGGACGTCGAGCGTCGCGCACTCGAGACGGGGCGCGTCGGCGTTCTGCGGTGCGGCCTGCTGCGGACACGGGCCCCACCGCGGGGTGTCCGGCGTGGCCGTCACCGTGTCCGGAGTCGCGGCTGCCGACGCTCCCGGCATCGCGACCGCCGCGACTGCGGTGGCGGCGAGGGCGAGGGACAGGGTTTTGCGCATCTGGTGTCCTCCTGAGGGGGCGCACGAGGTCGCGCGCCGGAACGGTCGGGCGACGGATATGAGTCTGCTCATCCGGCGTCATCGGCACATCGGCCCGGTGGATCGAGTCGCCTTCGCCCAAAGTCGAGGCGGTGGTACGACTCTGGGACGAGGGCGGGAGTCTCGCAGGGTCTGCTGCACCGGCCGCCCGGGTTCGCGACAATGACCGGATGAACACGGACCTCGCGCCACGGCTCGGGGGGTGGCAGCAGACATGGCGGCTGGTGGCGGCCGCGGCACTGGGCATCCCCCTATGGGTCTCCACCGGTGCGGCGCTGCCGCAGGGGTGCGCGGCCGACACGTGCTCCTGGTTGGTCACCGGTGATCCGCTGGTGGCTCTCGGCTGCCTGGCGGTGCTCCTGTGGCGGCGACGGTTCCCGCTTTCCGTCGCCCTGGCGGTCGCCATCGCCTCTGGCGCGTCGGCACTCGCCACCGGTGCCGCGCTTCTGGCCCTGTGCTCGATCTCGACCCGTCGCCGTCCGGCGGAGATCGGTGCCGTCGCGCTCGTCTACGTGGCCGCGTCGCAACTCGCCCTCGTGCTCTACCCGATCAAGAGCCCGCCCGGCTCGCTATGGCTCCAACTCGCACTCCCGGCCCTGAGCGCGGGCATCGCGGTGGCCATGGGCGTGGCCATCGGCGCACGGCGCGTCGAGGTGCGGTCCTTGCGGGAGCGGGCGGAGAGCGCGGAACGGGAACAGACCGCACGGGCGGAGCAGGCACGGGCCCTGGAACGGAACCGTATCGCCCGGGAGATGCACGACGTGCTCGCGCACCGGATCTCCCTGGTCGCCATGCAGGCCGGAGTACTGGACCACCGCGGCAACCTCACCACCGAGGAGAACCGCATGTTGATCCGTGGCATCGCCGACGGCTCCCACCAAGCGCTGGAAGAACTACGAGACGTCCTCGGTGTGCTCCGCGCCGACCCGGGCCGCCCGGAACCGCCACAGCCCTCCCTCGACCGAATCCCGGAGCTGGTGGCCGACGCCCGCACTTCCGGACTGGACGTCACGCTCACCACCACGGCGACGGGAAGACCGTCCGACGTCGTGGGACGAACCTGCTACCGGGTCATCCAGGAAGGACTGACCAACGCCGCCAAACACGCCGCGGGCGCCCACGTACACATCACCGTCGAAGGAACAGCCGGCGACGAACTGCACGTAAGCGTCCACAACTCCCCGGCGACCACGACGACCACCGGGCCGCCGGCATCAGGATTCGGCCTGCTCGGGCTCGCAGAACGCGTCACCCTCGCCGGCGGAGGACTCAGCCACCACCCGACACCCGACGGCGGATACGTCCTCACCGCGCATCTGCCCTGGCTGAGTCACGACCACGACCACGACCACGACCACGAAAAGAGAAGCTGAGTGGACAGCGAGCGGGAGCCGGTGCGTGTCGTCATCGTCGACGACGAACAACTGGTGCGCCTTGCCCTACGACTCGTCATCGACGGCGAACCGGACCTGACCGTCGTCGCGGAGGCGGCCGACGGGGACGCCGCGATCACCGTGGTGGACGAGCAGCGGCCGGACGTCGTGCTGATGGACATCCGGATGCCCGGCCGTGACGGTCTCAGCACGACCCGGGAACTCCTCACCCGGCCGGCACCGCCGCGGGTGCTCATGCTGACCACCTTCGACTCCGACGATCTGGTGCTCGGCGCGCTGCGCGCCGGAGCCCTCGGGTTCGTCCTGAAGGACACGCCGCCGGCGCGGATTCTCGACGCGGTGCGGACAGTCGCGGACGGGAACCCCGTACTGTCCCCGGCGGCCACGGCGCGAGTGATCGCCGCAGCCACCGGGCCGCACTCCTCCGAGGCCCGTCGCTCGTCCCGCGAAGCCGCACGGCAACAGCTGTCCGCGCTGTCCGAACGAGAACTCGACACCGCCATGGCCATCGCGGACGGACTGGGCAACCCGGAGATCGCCGAGCGGCTGCACATCACCATCGCGACCGTCAAGGCGCACACAGGCAACCTGTTCGCCAAGCTGGCGGTCGAAAACCGGGTGCAGATCGCACTCCTGGTCCGAGACGCGGAGCAATGACCGGCCACAAGCCACCCGGACGACCATCTCGGGTACGTCGCCTGCCACCCCGGTGAGCTCCCGCAGGGCCGTGCAGCGCAGGCCCCTGGAGGCATCTCCATAGCGAAGTCGTCGGCCAGTACCAGGATCGTGGGGCGACCCATTGGTCGGCCGTCGGGTGCCCGAGCCGATGACCAGGATTCCTTCATCGCGCAGGGACCACAGACGTGCCCCGAAGCCGAGCCACGCAGCGGGGTCAAGGCTGGGCATCGACAGCTGGACGACCGGAACGTCGGCCGCGGGATACATGGCGGCCATGAGGGGATGAACGCGCCGAGGTCGAGACCTCGGTCATGGCGCTCGTGCACCGTGGTCGCCGGACCGAACGTGGCCGCGAGCCGGCGGGCGAGGCCGGTCGCGTCCGGGGTCGCGTAAGGCAGGCTCTTGTAGCGGGGGTGGAAGCCGCTGAAGTCGTAGTAGAGCGGGGTGCCCGCCGCCGCGCCCGAGATCGCGGCCGGTGCGTCCTCCCAGTGCGCTGAGGTGATCACGATGGCTTTCGGTTTGGGCAGGGAATGCGCCCGGGTGAACAGGTCGTCGAGCCACTGCGGATCGTCAAGGGCGCGTTCCGCACGATTCACCTGTGGCCGGCAGCCCGGCCCGGGGGCGGGTCGTCTCCGACGGCGGTGCTCAGCCGAGGATCGCGCTCTCGGTGGCGAAGAAGAAGCGGTCCCTGGGCTGTGCCGGTGACGTTCTCGACGTCGGCGGTGACGAATCCGGCGCGGCCGGCGCGGAGCACCTCGTTCAGGCTGTCCAGAGAGTGCGCCTCCTCGGCCGCCGATCTGACGGCCCTGCGTGAGCGGCTGCATACCGATCTGAGTCTGCGCTTGCCGTGTACGGACAAGGAGTTCGTGGACCGGACCCGAGCCCACTGGATCACCCTCAGCGACCGGGTCCGAACGGTGGCGCGCGTGGCCACTCTCGCCCGCGAGCACGTCTCCCGTCTCAAGCCTGCCCCAGAGGCCTACGTGCTGGCCGCCGCGAATCTGGCGGTTGTTCCCGGCCGGTGCGTGGCGTTCGAGAACACCGCTGAAGGCCTCGAAGCAGCCCTCGCCGCCGGCATCCCCGTGATCGACGTCCGCGACGGCACCTGGGCTGGCGAAGCCCAGGCCGGCAGTGCCGTATGGTGGTGGCATCGACGCGGGGTGGAGCAGCTCGGTAGCTCGCTGGGCTCATAACCCAGAGGTCGCAGGTTCAAATCCTGTCCCCGCTACC
>NZ_JBHWBP010000449.1:0-5458 GCF_042735575.1 Streptomyces sp. NPDC059564
CGCGCCGGGCCGGCGGCTCCGGGGTCCCCCTACGCAAACGACACCCCCCCCCACCGAAGGGAGCGCCCTTGACCGGGCGGCCCGACGCGGAGAGACGATGAGACAGACGGGAGACCACCAAACCGGCTCTGATTCGGATCAGCTCGGATCCCGCTCCGCCGGCCCCCGCTCCGGGGCCCCCGCTCCGCCGGCCCCCGCCCGTAGCTCCGGCAGGCGGGTGGGCAACCCCCGCCCCGCCCCGGGCGCCCGAGGGGGCCGGAGGCGCCGCCGCGCGAGGCGACGTACAAGATCAGAAGTACCGCCGCCGGTTCCGCCCGATTCGGGGCCCATATCGTCGCTATTGGTACGCCGCGCGGAACGGGCGTGCGGAGCAGGGCCGGATTCGCGTACGGTTGACGGTCGCCCATGCACGTCAGAAGGGGGCCTTGGTGGCCGCGCAGAATGCCGCTGTCGACAGCACGGCGGATTCCGTCCGCGATCGGGAGATCGCGGCCGAGCAGACGCATCTCGATCAGGTGTACCGACGCCTTGAGGAGAAGATCCACGAGGCCGAGTTCCTGATGAACGACGCCGCCAAGCGGGGGCAGGTCGGCACGCCCGGCGCGCTCGCCGAGCGCGACGCGCAGGTCTTCCGCGCCGGGATCCACCTCAACCGGCTGAACAACGAGTTCGAGGACTTCCTCTTCGGACGGATCGACCTCGTCCTCGGCAAGGACGGGGAGCGCGGCGCCGACGGCGCGTTCACCTCCGTCGAGCCCGCCGAGGACGCGATCCGGCCCGACCTCACCGCCGACATCGCCGAAACCCTGCACATCGGGCGCATCGGCGTACTCGACACCGACTACGCGCCCCTCGTCATCGACTGGCGCGCCCCGGCGGCCGCGCCGTTCTACCGGTCGACCCCGAAGGACCCCGGCCGGGTCGTGCGCCGCCGGGTGATCCGCTCCAAGGGCCGCAAGGTGCTCGGCGTCGAGGACGACCTGATGCGTCCCGAGCTGACCGCCTTCCTCGACGGCCGGGAGCTGCCCGCCATCGGCGACGGCGCCCTGATGGCCGCTCTCGGGCGGGCCCGTACGCACTCCATGCGGGACATCGTTTCTTCCATCCAGGCCGAGCAGGACATGGTCATCCGGGCCCCCGCCGCCTCCGTGGCCGAAGTCGCGGGCGGTCCCGGCACCGGGAAGACGGCCGTGGCCCTGCACCGGGCCGCCTACCTGCTCTACCAGGACCGGCGGCGCTACTCCGGCGGCATCCTGATCGTCTCGCCCACGCCGCTGCTGGTGGCGTACACCGAGGGCGTCCTGCCCTCCCTCGGCGAGGAGGGCCAGGTCGCCATCCGGGCGCTCGGCTCGCTCGTGGACGGCGCCGAGGCGACCACGTACGACGACCCGTCCGTGTCCCGGATCAAGGGCTCCTCCCGGATGCTCAAGGTGCTCCGCAAGGCCGTACGGGGCGCGCTGGAGCTCGGCGCGGCCCCCGAGCGGCTGCGGGTGGTGGCCTTCGGGCGGCGCCAGGAGCTGGAGGCCGCCGACCTGGAGCGGATCCGTCAGACGGTCCTCAGCGGCACCGCCCCGGTGAACCTGCTGCGCCCGCGCGCCCGCAAGCTGCTGCTCGACGCCCTCTACGCGAAGTCCGGCGGGGCGGGCCGGCACAGCGACCCGGAGCTGGCCGCCGAGCTGCGTTCCGCGTTCGACGAGGACATCTCCACCGAGGACGACTTCATCGGCTTCCTCAATGCCTGGTGGCCGGAGCTGACGCCGCGCAAGGTGCTGGCCGCCATGGCCGACGAGCGGCGGCTGGGACGCTGGTCGCGCCGGGACCTGAGCCCCCGCGAGACCCGCCAGCTGGCCCGTTCCCTGCGCCGGGTCGGCCCGGACGGCAAGGGGCCGCTGTCGGTGCACGACGTGGCCCTGCTCGACGAGCTCCAGCAGCTGCTCGGCGCGCCCGCGCGGCCGAAGCGCAAGCGGGAGATGGACCCGCTGGACCAGCTCAGCGGGCTGGAGGAGCTGATGCCGACCCGCGAGGAGACCCAGTGGGAGCGGGCGGAACGCATCGCCGCCGAGCGCACCGAGTACGCGCACGTGATCGTGGACGAGGCGCAGGACCTGACGCCGATGCAGTGGCGGATGGTGGGCCGCCGCGGCCGGTCGGGCACCTGGACGGTGGTCGGCGACCCGGCGCAGTCCTCGTGGACCGATCCCGACGAGGCGGCCGCCGCGCGTGACGAGGCCCTGGGGCGCCGGCCGCGCAGGCGGTTCACGCTGACCGTGAACTACCGCAACCCGGCCGAGGTCGCCGAGGTGGCCTCCCGGGTGCTGAAGCTGGCGATGCCCGGCATGGAGCCGCCGACCGCGGTGCGCTCCACGGGCCTGGAGCCCCGTTTCACGGCCGCCGCCGAGGATCTGGCGACCACCGTCCGGGAGGAGACCCGCAGGCTGCTGGAGCAGGTGGACGGCACCGTCGGCGTGGTCGTGGCCATGGACCGGCGGGCGGAGGCCGCGGGCTGGCTGGCGGACCTGGGCGAGCGGGCGGTGGCGCTGGGCAGCCTGGAGGCCAAGGGCCTGGAGTACGACGCCACGGTGGTCGTCTCCCCGGCGGAGATCGCCGGGGAGTCCCCGGCGGGCCTGCGGGTGCTGTACGTGGCCCTCACGCGCGCCACGCAGCAGCTGACGGTGGTCTCGGCGGCGGGCGACCGCCCCGGCGAGGACGGCGTCCCGGAACTCCTGCGCCCCTGACGGACGCCGCGGGGCCGGATGGCTCGCGGCCAGGCGCGTGAGCCGGGAGACCGACTCGCGGGAGGGGGGATCACATCCGGCGATCCTTTGTTAGCCTGGTTACGACACCGGCTCGATCCAAGCCCCCGGGCCCAACCTTCGTCGCCTAGAGCGACCACTTGCCGCGAGGCGAGCATGGCGGGTCGGTGTCGTCAGTCTTGGTGAGAAGAACAGGTCCGCGCCCCCCACGAGTGGGGGGCGCGGACCAGTTTCGTATTAACCCACCATTCCACCGGCCCCCGGTATCTCGTATGGTGGAAGTGTTCTTCCGAAGTTTGTAGCTGGTTACCTCGTACCGGCTGGTAGGTGGGACGATCGGACAACGGGTCCCGTCACGCCTGCCGTGTGCGGGCCCTGTGTACAGCGAAATCAGGGACAGAAGAGGAACACGGCCATGGCAACGGCGCCCAGCGTCTCGTATTCGATGACGGTCCGCCTGGAAGTGCCCGCGAGCGGAACCGCGGTCTCCCAGCTCACCACCGCCGTGGAGTCTTCGGGAGGCTCGGTCACCGGCCTCGACGTGACCGCCTCCGGTCACGAGAAGCTCCGTATCGACGTCACCATCGCCGCCACCTCCACCGCGCACGCCGACGAGATCGTCGAGAAGCTGCGCGGCATCGAGGGCGTCAGCCTCGGCAAGGTCTCCGACCGAACCTTCCTGATGCACCTCGGCGGCAAGATCGAAATGTCGTCCAAGCACCCCATCCGCAACCGCGACGACCTCTCGATGATCTACACCCCGGGCGTCGCCCGCGTGTGCATGGCCATCGCGGAGAACCCCGAGGACGCGCGCCGCCTCACCATCAAGCGCAACTCCGTCGCAGTCGTGACCGACGGCTCCGCCGTCCTGGGCCTCGGCAACATCGGCCCGATGGCCGCGCTGCCCGTCATGGAGGGCAAGGCCGCCCTCTTCAAGCGCTTCGCGGGCATCGACGCCTGGCCGATCTGCCTCGACACGCAGGACGCCGACGAGATCGTCGCGATCGTCAAGGCCATCGCCCCCGGCTTCGCCGGCATCAACCTGGAGGACATCTCCGCGCCGCGCTGCTTCGAGATCGAGGCCCGGCTGCGCGAGGCCCTCGACATCCCGGTCTTCCACGACGACCAGCACGGCACCGCCATCGTCGTCCTCGCCGCCCTGACCAACGCACTTCGCGTGGTGGGCAAGGCGGTTGGCGACGTCAAGGTGGTCATGTCGGGCGCCGGCGCGGCCGGTACCGCCATCCTCAAGCTGCTCCTCGCGGCGGGTGTGAAGAACGCGGTGAGCGCCGACATCCACGGCGTCGTGCACGCGGACCGTCCCGACCTCGTCGACGCGGACGCCGACTCGCCGCTGCGCTGGATCGCCGACAACACCAACCCCGAGGGCTACACCGGCACCCTCAAGGAGGCCGTGGTCGGCGCCGACGTCTTCATCGGCGTCTCGGCCCCGAACGTGCTCTCGGGTGACGACGTCGCCGCCATGGCGGAAGGCGCCATCGTGTTCGCGCTCGCGAACCCGGACCCCGAGGTGGACCCGGCCGTCGCCCGCCAGACCGCCGCCGTCGTGGCCACCGGCCGCTCGGACTTCCCGAACCAGATCAACAACGTGCTGGTCTTCCCGGGCGTCTTCCGCGGCCTCCTCGACGCCCAGTCGCGGACCGTGAACACCGACATGATGCTGGCCGCCGCGGCCGCCCTCGCCGACGTCGTCGGCGAGGACGAGCTGAACGCCAACTACATCATCCCGTCGGTCTTCAACGACAAGGTCGCGGGCGCGGTCGCGGGCGCCGTCCGCAAGGCCGCCGCCGCTGCCGCCCCCGCCGCTGCCGCCACGTCGGTCTAGCCCCCGCGGCCGCTCCCCGCGGCCTCCTCACCGCAGCCGCCCGCCCCGGCGCCCGCGACGCAGTGTGACGGGCCCCACGGTCCGATCCCGGCGCGTCGCGGGATGCGGGCCCGGCGGGGCGCCTCTAGGGTTGCGGGGATGCCCGCGTGGCCCGCGGTCCGCATCCACGGCGGTCCGCCGGGTCCATCCGGCCCACGGACCCGCCGGAGCCCTGGGTGCGGACGGAGCGTCACCGCGGCGTGACTGTGGCGCTTTTCGTGTGACCCTGGCGGGTGCCGGATTGGCTTTCCCGCCGCTGGTGGGGGCAGGATGCGTAACCGGGCGAGAGGGTCTGACGTTCAGACCCGGGTCCGGGGACTGTCCGAGGGCCCTGGCAGCATCGGCTTCGATCTCACGCCTCTAAGGCAAGTTGAACACGGGAGTACAACATGAACCGCAGTGAGCTGGTGGCCGCTCTGTCCGAGCGCGCCGAGGTGACCCGCAAGGACGCCGACGCCGTTCTGGCCGCGCTCGCCGAGACCGTCGGCGAGATTGTCGCCAAGGGCGACGAGAAGGTCACCATCCCCGGCTTCCTGACCTTCGAGCGCACCCACCGTGCCGCTCGCACCGCGCGCAACCCGCAGACCGGCGACCCCATCCAGATCCCGGCCGGCTACAGCGTGAAGGTCTCCGCGGGCTCCAAGCTCAAGGAAGCCGCCAAGGGCAAGTAGTACCGCCCTTGTGCCGAGGGCCGCACAGGCCCTCGGGACGGCAGTGGTACGTAGCACCCCGACACTGCGCAGATTCAGTGAGCCACTCAGCCACAAACACGCTCAACCAACCTGCACAACACCAGGTCAGGAGCATGACGACTACTCAG
>NZ_JBHWBP010000450.1:0-5455 GCF_042735575.1 Streptomyces sp. NPDC059564
GCGACTGTCCTGCCGGTCGGCCGGCCCGTCGGCCCCGGCTCATTTCTCCACGAAGACGATCTCCTCCGGCCCGTGGGTCATCCTCACGGTGTCGCCGTTGACCTCGACGACGTGGTGCATGCCGCTGAACACTTCCGGCTTCCCCTGGAGGTAGAACCTGTCGTCCGAGGCCCCCGCCAGGTAGGCGCGGAAGCAGGAAAGGGAGGGGTCCGACGGGTTGAGGTCCAGGTAGTCCTTCAGCCGGCGGAAGAGCTTCGGGAGGATCACGGCCCCGTCGTCGGCCGTGAGGGAGGGCAGCCCGGTGACCTTCGTCCCGGTGGGGGCCGTGGTCGAGTCCTTCGCCCACACGCCCTTCTTCGCGTCCTGCGCCGCCACGGCCGCGGCGGTGAGGGAGGCGCGCAGAAGCTCCGGGAAGCCGCCGTAGTAGGTCGGGTAGGCCAGGCCCTTCGCGACCAGCTGGTGGTTGGCGGTGTTCTTCAGCGCGCGCTCGTCGACGTCGACCTCGTAGCCGTTGGGGGCCGGCTGGAAGTCCTTGCCGGCCAGGGCGACGCACCGGCCGAAGATGTCGGCGCCGCGGGTGAGGATGTAGCCCGGCACGGCCTCGGGGATGGTACTGATGATCTTTTCGTGTTCGTCCCGGTGGAAGTCGGTGAAGCCGAGCGCCCTCAGCAGCGCGTCCGCGGCCTCGTGCGCCAGGCCCAGGGGCTGGTGCTGCACGCCCGAGGGTGAGCCCTCGTCGCCGTAGTGGGTCTCCAGCGCGTCGATGCCCTCCAGCCGGATCGAGGCGCTGCCGTTCGGCCTCGGTACGACCGGCCTGGAGCCGGGCACGAGTCTCCAGTCGGCGACGTCGTCCGGTGTGAAGTTGACGGTGTCGCCGTCCGGCTTGAGGTTCTTCGCCCGGAAGGTGCCACTGATCAGCAGCATGGACATGGCGGCTCCCACGGGTGTCGGGACGAGGACACGCGGTGCATGCCCCCTGAATCTAGGGACGCCCCGGCCCGCCGGACAACCGCTGTTCGGGCGACAGCAGCAGCAGGGCCACGTCGTCGTGCGGGCCGCCGCCGCTGAAGGCCGCCAGGTCGCGCCAGACCGCCGGGACCAGGCCCGCCGGGTCGCCGGCCAGCACCGGGATGCGGGTGGCCAGGGGGTAGAAGTACCCGGCCGCGTCGCGGGCCTCGGTGACCCCGTCGGTGTGCGCGAGCAGCCGGTCGCCGGGCAGCAGGGGGAATTCGGCCACCGGCGGGCAGACCGGCCCGGCCAGCCCCAGGCCCAGCGGGGGGCCGGGCTCCACCTCGATCTCAAAGACCGCGAAGTCGCGTAGCAGCAACACCGGCGGATGCCCGCACGACACGATGCGTACGAGGTCCAGCCCGGGCGGGAACTCCAGCAGCACCGCCGTCGCGAACAGCTCCGGGTGCGGGGTGGAGTCCGCGGCCGCGTCCGCCGCCAGCCGGCGGTCCAGCCGGGCCGCGACGCCGGTGAGCTCCGCGTCGTCCAGCGCCGCCTCCCGGAAGGCGCCGAGCAGCGCGACCACCGTCCCGACCGCCGTCAGGCCGTGACCCTGCACGTCCGCGACCACCGCCCGCACCCCGTAGGGCCCCGCCCGTACGTCGTACAGGTCGCCGCCGACCAGGGTGCCGCGCTGGGCCGCCCGGTAGAGCCCGGCGCAGCGCACCGGGCCCACCCGTTCCGGCACCGGCGGCAGTACTGCCATCTGGGCGGCCTCGGCGACGGTGCGGACGCTCACGAGCTGGTGGTCCCGGCGCCGCCGCACCCAGGCGATGACCACGCTGAGCAGGCCCACGGTGGCCACCGTGGCCAGGTCGGAACCCTGGGCGTGCCCCACGCCGAGCTCGGGCACGCCGAGCAGGAGGAGCACCAGGGTGGCGAAGACGGCGGTGCCGGCGGCCCCGTAGGAGAAGGCGGCCACGGCGGGCAGGGCGGCCAGGAAGTACCCCAGCTCGATGTTGCCCGGGGTCAGCCACTGGGCGAGGCAGAGCACCACCATGGCCACCGCGGGCGCGAACCGGGCCCAGCGCGGCGGCGGTGTTCCATGGAGGCTGCCCAGGTCCTCCCGTCCGCGTCTCACCCCTCCACCCTGGTACCGGGGCCGGGGGCGCGCACGCCGGGTGGCCCTGGTGGGCGGGGGCCGTGAGAGTGGTGCCGTGACGGATACGCAGAGCGCGGCGATCAGCACCCGGCTGAACTGGCTGCGGGCCGGGGTGCTCGGGGCCAACGACGGGATCATCTCGACGGCCGGCCTGGTGGTGGGCGTGGCCGGAGCCACCACCTCGCGCGCCGCGATCCTCACGGCCGGGGTGGCGGGCCTGCTGGCGGGTGCGCTGTCGATGGCGGCGGGGGAGTACGTGTCGGTCAGCTCGCAGCGGGACTCGGAGCGGGCCTCGCTGGAGGTGGAGCGGCGGGAGCTGGCGCAGGAGCCGGAGGCGGAGCTCGACGAACTCACCGGCCTGCTGATGGACCGGGGCCTGGACCGGGAGCTGGCCCGGGAGGCCGCGGTACAGCTGACGGAGCGGGACGCGCTGAAGGCGCACGCGCGGGTGGAGCTGGGGATCGAGCCGGACCAGCTGGCGAACCCGTGGCACGCGGCGTTCGCGAGCCTGGTCGCCTTCACGGTGGGGGCGGTGCTGCCGTTGCTGGCCATCGTCCTGCCGGGGCCTTCGGGGCGGGTGCCGGTGACGGTGTCGGCGGTGCTGGTGGCGCTCGCGCTGTGCGGGGTGGTCAGCGCGCGGCTGGGCGGGGCCCCGGTGCCGCGGGCGATCCTGCGCAACGTGCTGGGCGGGGCCCTGGCCATGGCCGTCACGTATGCGGTGGGCACCCGCCTGGGTACCTCCTGACCCGCCGTTGCCGCGGGCTCCGCCCCCGGACCCCCGCGCCTCAAACGCCGGCGAGGCTGGGTTTTGCTGCGAGAGCGTTGGCGAGGCTGGGTTTTGCTGCGAGAGCGCCGGCAGCCGGGTTTGCTGCGGCAGCGTTGGAGGGGCTGGGTTTTGCGCCTACAGGCTGGGTTTTGGCGTGACAGCGCCGTCGGGGCCGGGTTTGGCCAGGGCGGCGGCAGACTGAGGGGATGCGTATCGCCCTCACCGGATCTTCCGGACTCATCGGCAAGGCCCTTCTGCGCTCCCTTCACGCCGACGGGCATGAGACCGTCCGCTTCGTCCGGCGCGAGCCCGCCGTGCCCGGCGAAGCGCGCTGGGATCCCCGGAGCGGGTACGTCGACCCCGCCGGGCTCGAAGGCTGCGACGCCGTCGTGCACCTGGCCGGGGCCGGCGTCGGGGACCGGCGCTGGACGGCCGCGTACAAGAAGGAGATCCGCGACAGCCGGGTCCTCGGCACCGCCGCCGTCGCCCGGGCCATGGCCGCCCTCGACGCCCCGCCGCCCGTCCTGGTCTGCGGCTCCGCCATCGGTTACTACGGCGACACCGGCGAGCGGGCCGTCGACGAGGGCGCCCCGGCCGGGGCGGGGTTCCTGCCCTCCGTCTGCGTCGACTGGGAGGCCGCCGCCCGCCCCGCCCGGGACGCCGGGATCCGGACCGTGTTCGCCCGTACCGGGCTGGTGGTCGCGGCCGAGGGCGGGGCCTGGGGCAAGCTGTTCCCGCTCTTCCGCGCGGGCATCGGCGGCCGGCTCGGCAACGGCCGCCAGTACTGGTCGCACATCTCCATGCACGACGAGGTCGCCGCCCTGCGGCACATCATCGACACCCCCGGCCTCACGGGCCCCGTGAACCTCACCGCGCCACAGCCCCTGACCAACCGTGAAGTCACCGCCGCCATGGGCCGCGTCCTGCACCGCCCGACGGTGCTCGCCGTCCCCGCGCCCGCCCTGCGCCTGGTCCTCGGGGAGTTCGCCGGGGACGTGCTGGGCAGTCAGCGCGTCCTGCCGTCCCGCCTGTTGGAGTCCGGCTTCGCCTTCCGCTACCCCGGCATCGAGGAGTCCATCAGGGCGGCGCTGCCCTAGGCGCACCGTCCGATCACGTGCGACCGTTCGTGACCCGGATGCGACCGTCATGCGACCGGAGTTGTGCGCAATACCCCGCCGGACTCGGGTTCTCCTGGAGCCCGTTGGGGGAAGGAGGAACCCCACACAGCCGCGCCGACCTCGGGGAGGGGCACGTGCTCAGCAGCGCACACCATGCCGCACACCATGCGGACGTCGTCATCGTAGGAGCCGGAGTCTCAGGACTCGCGGCCGCACACCACCTGATCGCGGCGGGGGTCACGGTCAGCGTCCTGGAGGGCGCCGGAGATCCCGGAGGCCGGATGGCCACCGACTCGGCCGACGGGTTCCGGCTCGACCGGATCGGCCAGCTCCTCAGCACCACGTACACCGAACCGGCCCGCACCCCCGGCCTGGAGGCGCTGACCCTGCGCCCCTTCGCCCCTGGGGTGCTGGTGCACGGCGCCGACGGCAAACAGCAGAGGGCCGGGGCCCTGACCCCCGCCCGCGCGCTGGCCAGCGGCTCCCTGGACCAGGCCCGGCTCAGCGCCGCCCTCGGACGGCTCGCCGCCCTGCCCGTGGAGCGGCTCCTCGCCCGGCCCGAACGCACCGCACGGACCGCGCTCGGCTCCCGGGGCCTGCCGCCGCGCACCGTCAACGGTGTCCTGCGGCCCCTGCTCTCCGCCCTGCTCCGCGACCCGGAGCTCACCACCTCCAGCCGCGTCGCCGACCTGGCCCTGCGCACCTTCGCCCGGGGCCGGCTCGCCGTGCCCGAGGGCGGCGCGGCCACCCTGCCCGGGCTGCTCGCGGCCGCCCTGCCGCCCGGCACCGTACGCACCGGGGTCCGGGTGCGGTCGGTGGCGACCAACCTCGTCACCACCGAGGAACACGGCGACTTCGGCTGCCGCTCCCTCATCCTCGCGACCGGCGCCCGGGCCGCCGCCGGCCTGCTGCCCGGGCTGCGGATACCCGCCTTCCACGAGGTCACCGTCATCCACCACGCGACCCCCGCCCCCCTGCCCTGGGACGGCTCGCTGCTCCTGGACGCCGACCCCAAGTGGCCCCTCGCGCACACCACCGTGATGAGCGCGGTCGACCCGACCCGGGCCCCGGCCGGCCGCAGCCTGGTCACCACCACCGTGCACGGCCCGCCACCGCCCGCCCGGACGGTCGCCTCCCGCCTGGCCCGGCTCTACGACACCTCGACCCGGGACTGGGAGCTGCTGGCCGTCCACCACACCCCGGAGGCCGTCCCGGCCATGCCCCCGCCGCACGACCCGCGCCGCCCGGTCCGGGTCCTGGCCGGGCTCTACGTGTGCGGGGACCACCGCGACTCCAACACCGTCGACGGCGCCCTGCACTCCGCCCGCCGCGCCGCCACCGCCCTGCTGCGCGACTTCGGCATCCCCGTCCCGGCCCGCCCGGAAGCGGAGGTACGGGCGGCGGCGGCCTGACGCGACCCGAACGCCGGCGGGGCACACCAGCCCCGCCGGCGTTCGAGGC
>NZ_JBHWBP010000451.1:0-5436 GCF_042735575.1 Streptomyces sp. NPDC059564
GCCGCCGCCCGCGCCGCCGCCGTAGCCGGAGGCGGCCGGCGCCCGGGCGGCGGGGGCCGCGCCGAAGACCCGGCCCCACTGGGCGAGCCGGTCGCGCCCCTCCGACAGCAGGAGCAGCAGGTAGCCCGCGCCGGCCAGCAGGAAGGCGAACCAGGAAGCGTCGCCCTGGCCCGCCGACAGCCCGGCCGCGACCGAGTACAGCGCCAGCAGCGGCAGCCCGGCCGCCGCGGCCGTGCGCAGCGTCACCGCGAGCAGGTCGACCAGCAGCCCGATCAGCAGCACCCCGGCCATCAGCAGCAGCCGGATGCCGTCCGTCAGGGGGGCCGGTATGGCGAACTCGCCCACGTCCCGTACGCCCTGCTGGAACAGCGCCCCGAAGTCGGTGACCAGGAAGGCCAGCGGCCCGTCCCCGGTGGACTCGCCCTTGCCCGCGAAGAGGAACGCCAGCAGGAGCAGCGTCACCAGCAGCTGTGCGCCCACGGTCAGCGGCCGGGCCAGCGGCACCCGCCGCGCCCCCGCCCCCACCGCGGCCTGCACGCCCAGCAGCACCGCCGCCTGGACCAGCCAGCCCGAGGTGTCCACCAGCGGGGCCAGCGACCAGGAGGTCAGCAGCGTCGCCAGGACGCCGAACAGCGTCACGCGCGTCCGCCCGCTCATGCCCGGCCTCCGGAGGTTCCCGTGCCCAGGGGTGCGTTCCCGGCCTGCCGCCACAGCTCGGCGAAGGCGGCGCCGGGCGGTACGGCCAGTGCCGTCCAGCCCGCGTCGCGCAGCCCGCGCAGCCGCTGCTCCACCCGCGAGGGCGTTCCCGCCCAGGTCGCGGAGTCCAGCAGGAACGCCACGGCTCCCGCGCTGCGCTGCCGCATCCGGGCCGCCATTTCCGTCTGTACGTCGTCCAGGTCGCCGAAGAACGCGATGAGCAGGCCGTCCCCGCCGGAGCCGAGCCCGGCACCCGCCCCGCGTACGGCTTCGAAGGCGCGGGTGAGCCCGGAGCCCTCGGAGTGGCCGACGACCGCGAGGGTGTCCATCATCAGCCCGGCCGCCTCGGCGGACTCCTGCCCGCCGGAGGAGAAGCCTCCGGCGCCCTCGCCGGGCACCGAGTCGCCGGTGTCGGTCAGCAGCCGCACCGAGAAGCCCTGTTCCAGCACGTGCAGGACGGCGGAGGCGGCAGCCGACACCGCCCACTCGAAGGAGGAGTCGGGGCCCGCGCCCTCGTAGGCGAGGGCCCGGGTGTCCAGCAGGACGGTGGCCTTGCTGCGCTGCGGGGTCTCCTCGCGGCGCACCATCAGCTCGCCGTAGCGGGCGGTGGAGCGCCAGTGGACCCGGCGCAGGTCGTCGCCGCGCCGGTAGGTGCGGGGGATCACGTCGTCGTCGCCGGCCAGCGCGAGCGAGCGGCGGGTGCCGTCGCCGTAGCCGTTGGCCTCGCCGGTCATCCGGACCGGGGGCAGGGGCTGGGTGTGCGGGACGACCGTGAGGGTGTCGTAGGTGCTGAAGGAGCGGGTGAGCTCGACCAGCCCGAAGGGGTCGGTGAGCCGCAGCTGGAGCGGGCCCAGGGGGTAGCGGCCGCGCAGGTCGGAGCGGACCCGGTAGGAGACCTCGCGGCGGCCGCCGGGCTCGACGCGGTCCAGCACGAAGCGGGGCCGGGGCCCCAGGACGTAGGGCACCCGGTCCTGGAGCATCAGCAGGCCCGTGGGCATCCGGGAGACGTTCTCCAGCCGCAGCTGGACGCGGGCCTCGCCCCCGGCGGGCACCCGCGCCGGGGTGAGCCGGCGGCTGGAGGTGACCCGGTAGCGGGTGCGGTGCAGGGCGAGCACGCAGATCAGCGGCAGTACGACCAGCAGCAGGCCGACGCGGAGCAGCTGTCCCTGGCCCAGGACGTACGCGCACACGGCGGCGGCGGCTCCGGCGGCCAGGAACGAGCGGCCCCGGGTGGTCAGCCCGGCGAACGAGGCGCGCAGCCCGCCCGGGTCCCTCACCTCCCCGCCGGCGCCGCGCGGGGCACCGGCGCTCATCAGAAGCCCCGGATGCCCGCGCCGGGCGGCATCTCGCCGCGGGAGTGCGCGGCGGGGACGGGGGTGCGCTGGAGGATGTCGTGGACGACCTGCTCGGCGGTGCGCCGGTTCAGCTGGGCCTGCGCGGTGGGCAGCAGCCGGTGCGCGAGGACGGGCGCGGCCAGCTGCTGGACGTCGTCGGGCAGGACGTAGTCCCGGCCGGCCAGGGCGGCGGAGGCCTTCACGGCGCGCAGCAGGTGCAGGGTGGCGCGGGGCGAGGCGCCCAGGCGCAGGTCCGGGTGGCTGCGGGTCGCGGAGACCAGGTCGACGACGTAGCGGCGGACCGGCGGGGCGACGTACACCTCGCGCACGGCCTCTATCAGCTTGACCACGTCGTGGGCGTGGGCGACGGCGGTGAGGTCGTCGAGGGGGGAGACCCCGCCGTGCACGTCGAGCATCTGGAGCTCGGCCTCGGGGCTGGGGTAGCCGACGGAGACGCGGGCCATGAAGCGGTCGCGCTGGGCCTCGGGGAGGGGGTAGGTGCCCTCCATCTCCACCGGGTTCTGGGTGGCGACCACCATGAAGGGGCTGGGCAGCGTGTAGGTGGTGCCGTCGATGGTGACCTGGCGCTCCTCCATCGACTCCAGCAGCGCGGACTGGGTCTTGGGCGAGGCGCGGTTGATCTCGTCGCCGATGACGATCTGCGCGAAGATCGCGCCCGGCTTGAACTCGAACTCGCGGCGCTGCTGGTCGTAGATGCTGACGCCGGTGATGTCGGAGGGCAGCAGGTCCGGCGTGAACTGGATGCGCTGCACCGAGCAGTCGATGGACTTGGCGAGCGTCTTGGCCAGCATGGTCTTGCCGACGCCCGGCACGTCCTCGATCAGCAGGTGGCCCTCGGCGAGCAGCACGGTCAGGGCGAGCCGGACGACTTCGGGCTTCCCCTCGATCACGCCCTCGACCGACTGCCGGATCCGCTCGGCCGTGCTGGTCAGATCAGCGAGGCTCGCTCGGTCGTCGTACGTGGTCACCTGGTTCTCCTCGGCCCTTTCCCAGGGCCGACGCTCTTGGCGCATGAACCGGCCCACCCCGAAACACGGACGCCGTTCCGGAGGGGTTCCGGGGGGCGTCTCCACGCATTCTTGACGCCGTCACGGCCCGGTGTCACTCAAGAGGCGGGATCGATCTCCCGCAGGAGGCCGGTGTGCACGTCGAAGACGAAGCCTCGCACATCGTCCTTGTGGGGCAGGAAGGGGTTGGTGCGAACCCGCTGCATGGACTGGCGGACGTCCTGGTCGACGTCGCGGAAGGCCTCGACGGCCCAGGCGGGGCGCTGGCCGACCTCGTCCTCCAGCTCGTGCCGGAAGTCCTCGGTCAGGCTTTCGAGGCCGCAGCCGGTGTGGTGGATGAGTATCACCGCGCGGGTGCCGAGAGCGCGCTGGCTGATGGTGAGCGAGCGGATGGTGTCGTCGGTGACGACGCCGCCGGCGTTGCGGATGGTGTGGCAGTCGCCCAGCTCCAGGCCGAGGGCGGCGTGCAGGTCGAGACGGGCGTCCATGCAGGCGACGACGGCCACGCGGAGCACCGGGCGGGCGTCCATGCCGGGGTCGGCGAACTCCGCGGCGTACCGGCGGTTCGCCTCCACGAGGCGGTCGGTGACGGATGCGTCGCTGGATGCCTGGGGGGCGGTCTGGCGGGCAGGCAGGGATGCGGAAGTCGTCATGGTTACGACGTTAGTGGTCACACGGCGTTGCGGCACTGAGTGAGGGGGGACAAAGAACGTCAACGGACCTTGTTGTGAGCTAACCCACAGGGGTGAGGCGGGGGCCGCCGTTCGGGTGATTCGGGGCTTTTGCGGGTTCCCTGCGAGGGGGGCGCACCGGCCGCGGGGCGGTTCGTTGACCGGGGCGGGCGTTGCACTAAAGTGGCGCGAACCGGCCGGAGCCCGGCCCTCACCGGCCGCCCGGCCCCCTGGTAAAACTCCGCGTGCGCGGCGCGGCGTACGCCTGCCGCGCCGTTATCTGAGAGGGCGCTTTGACTAGCGAGTCCCGACATGTCCCGGTGATGCTCCAGCGGTGCCTGGACCTGTTGGCCCCGGCGCTGGAGAGGCCGGGGGCCGTCGTCGTCGACTGCACCCTCGGCCTCGGCGGCCACAGCGAGGCCCTGCTGACCCGGTTCCCCGAGGCGCACCTGATCGGCCTCGACCGCGACAAGGAGGCCCTGCGGCTCTCCGGCGAGCGCCTCGCGCCCTTCGGCGACCGGGCCACCCTCGTCCACGCGATCTACGCCGACCTCGCCGAGGTGCTGGACGGCCTGCGGATCCCGGCCGTCCAGGGCATCCTCTTCGACCTGGGCGTCTCCTCCATGCAGCTCGACGAGGCCGACCGCGGGTTCGCGTACGCGCAGGACGCGCCGCTCGACATGCGCATGGACCAGACGACCGGCATCAGCGCCGCCGAGGTCCTCAACACCTACGCCCCGGGCGAGCTCGTGCGGATCCTGCGCCAGTACGGCGAGGAGAAGCAGGCCAAGCGGATCGTGTCGGCGATCGTGCGCGAGCGGGAGAAGGAGCCCTTCAGCAACAGCGCGCGCCTCGTGGAGCTCATCCGGGACGCGCTCCCGCAGGCCGCCAAGCGCACCGGCGGCAACCCCGCCAAGCGGACCTTCCAGGCCCTGCGCATCGAGGTCAACGGTGAGCTCTCCGGGCTGGAGCGGGCCATTCCGGCGGCGGTGGACCGGATCGCGGTGGGCGGGCGGATCGCGGTGCTCTCGTACCACTCGCTGGAGGACCGCCTCGTCAAGCAGGTCTTCGCGGCGGGCGCCGCCAACACGGCCCCGCCCGGACTGCCGGTCGTACCGGAGAAGTACCAGCCGAAGCTGAAGCTGCTGACGCGCGGGGCGGAGCTGCCCACCGAGGAGGAGATCGCCGAGAACCGGCGGGCCGCCCCGGCCCGGTTCCGCGGCGTCGAGCGCATCCGCGAGGCGCGGCTGTGACCCCGGCGGGCCGCTCCGGGGGCGGCGGCAAGGCCGGCAGGGCGGCCCGCCTCGTCCGGGTGCGGCCCGCCGCCGCGTCGGCGGGGCAGGCGGCGCGGATGCCGTTCGTCCTGCTGGTGGTGGCGCTGCTGGGGGGCGGGCTGATCAGCCTGCTGCTGCTGAACTCGGCGCTCAACCAGGGCTCCTTCCAGCTGACGAAGCTGAAGAAGGAGACCACCGCCCTGACGGACGAGCAGCAGGCGCTGCAGCGGGACGTCGACGCGTACTCGGCGCCGGACGCGTTGCAGCGGCGGGCGCACGAGCTGGGGCTGGTGCCGGGTGGCAGCCCCGTCTTCATCGGGCCCGACGGCAAGGTCGCGGGGGGGCCCGCCGCGGGGGGGGGGCCCGCCGCCCCCGGCCGGGCCCCGGGTTCCCCCCGTCCGCCCCCGGCCGCCGCGGCCCCCACACCGGCCGC
>NZ_JBHWBP010000452.1:0-5433 GCF_042735575.1 Streptomyces sp. NPDC059564
CAACAAGGCCCTGCTCACCGGTGAGATGGGCATCGCGAACACCACGGTGTCCGCCGCCCTCATCTCCGTCTTCACGGGGGTCGACGCGGCGGAGGTCACCGGCCGCGGCACCGGCATCAACGACGAGACCCACGCCCGCAAGGTCGAGGTCGTCCGCCGCGCCCTGGAGCTCCACCAGCCCGACCCGGCGGACCCGATCGGCGTCCTGGCGGCCATCGGCGGCCTGGAGCACGCGGCGATCGTCGGCCTCCTGCTGGGCGGCGCCTCGCTCCGTACGCCGGTCATCCTGGACGGCGTGAGCGCGGGCGCGGCCGCCCTGGTGGCCCGCGCCATCGCCCCGGAGTCCCTGTCGGCGTGCATCGCGGGCCACCGCAGCGCGGAGCCGGGCCACGTCGCGGCCCTGAACAAGCTCGGCCTGCGCCCCCTGGTCGACCTGGACCTCCGCCTCGGCGAAGGCACGGGCGCCCTCCTGGCCCTCCCCCTGGTCCAGAGCGCGGCGCGCGCCATGCACGAGGTCGCCACCTTCGACTCGGCGGGCGTGACCGAGAAGTAGGCCCGCCTGGAGCAGCCCGGCGCGCACCGCGCCGACGCCCCCTGGAGCCTGGTTCCCATGAGCGTGGGAGCCAGGCCCGAGGTGGTCGTGAACCCGCCGGACCCCCGGGGCCTCCGGGAGGTCACGGCCGGCAGCCGTACGCCGGGCCGCGCCTGGTCCCTCCCGGAACCGCGCCGCCTCCTGCGCCGCGCCGGATACCCGGCGGCCATGCCCCGGGAGGACCCGCGCTTCGTCTCCCGGCGCGGCGGCGGCCCCGCCACCTGGCCCGACCGCCCCCGGCCCCGCCGCACGGCCGCGGCCCTCCTGACGGCCGGCCTGCTGGGCTCCGCCGTGCTCCTCGTCCGGATCGGCCAGGTGGACGCCTTCGGCGCCCAGACCTTCGCCGCAGGACGCAGTCCTTGTGGAGCCGGGTCCCCTCCGAGACCCTGATCCGCCCGTCGGGCGGCCCGACCCCGCCTTCGTCCCAGCGGGCCGGCCCCTCTTCGGGAGCCCGGCCTGCCTATGGGCCCGGCGGGAGCCGTATGGTGGACCCGCACCACGAACCGCACGTCAGTGCCACGCCGCTCCAGCGCCGCAGCGGCCCCCCGACCCCGCCGCATCAGGAGCCGCATCCGCCATGGCAAACCCGGCACACCCCGCCTACCCCGTAGGGCTCCGCCTGGCCGGGCGCCGCGTCGTCGTCATCGGCGGCGGCCAGGTCGCCCAGCGCCGCCTGCCCGCGCTCATCGCGGCCGGCGCCGACGTCCTGCTGATCTCCCCCTCCGCGACCCCCTCCGTGGACGCGATGGCGGAGACCGGCGAGATCCGCTGGGAGCGCCGCCGCTACCAGGACGGCGACCTCGCCGGCGCCTGGTACGCCCTGATCGCCACCCAGAACCGCGAGGACAACGAGCGCGCCTCCGCCGAGGCCGAACGCGAGCGCGTCTGGTGCGTGCGCGCCGACGACGCCTCCGCCGCCACCGCCTGGACCCCGGCCACCGGCCGCGTCGAGGGCGTCACCGTCGCCGTGCTGACCGGCAACGACCCCCGCCGCTCCGCGGCCGTCCGCGACGCCGTCGTCGAGGGCCTGCGCGACGGCACTCTCGCCGCACCGCACCGCCGCACCCACACCCCCGGCGTCTCCCTCGTCGGCGGCGGCCCCGGCGACCCGGACCTGATCACCGTGCGCGGCCGCCGCCTCCTCGCCGAGGCCGACGTGGTCATCGCCGACCGGCTCGGCCCCCGCGACCTCCTCGACGAGCTCCCGCCGCACGTCGAGGTCATCGACGCCGCGAAGATCCCGTACGGCCGTTTCATGGCCCAGGAGGCCATCAACAACGCGCTGATCGAGCACGCCAAGGCCGGTAAGGCCGTGGTCCGCCTCAAGGGCGGGGACCCGTACGTCTTCGGCCGCGGCATGGAGGAGCTCCAGGCCCTCGCCGAGGCCGGCATCCCGTGCACCGTCGTGCCCGGCATCTCCAGCTCCATCTCCGTGCCCGGCGCCGCCGGCATCCCGGTCACCCACCGCGGCGTGGCGCACGAGTTCACCGTGGTCAGCGGCCACGTCGGCCCCGACGACCCGCGCTCCCTCGTGGACTGGGCCTCCCTCGCGAAGCTCACCGGCACCCTGGTCATCCTCATGGGCGTCGACAAGATCGGCCTGATCGCCGAGGCCCTGGTCCGCCACGGCCGCCCCGGCGACACCCCGGTCGCCGTCGTCCAGGAGGGCACCACCGCCACCCAGCGCCGGGTGGACGCCACCCTCGCCACGGTCGGCGAGACCGTCCGCGCCGAGGAGATCCGCCCGCCCGCCGTCATCGTCATCGGCGAGGTCGTCCGCGTCCACACCCCCGGCGCCCCGGACGCCCTCCCCAGCACCAGCGCCTGACAGGCCGTTGGCACCACACCCAGGACAAGGCAGTATCACCCTGTGGCTGATCTCATCACCATCGAAGACCCCGACGACCCGCGCCTGCGCGACTACACGGGCCTGACCGACGTCGAACTCCGGCGCCGCCGCGAGCCCGCCGAAGGCCTCTTCATCGCCGAGGGCGAGAAGGTCATCAGACGCGCCAAGGACGCCGGGTACGAGATGCGCTCGATGCTGCTCTCCGCCAAGTGGGTCGACGTCATGCGCGACGTCATCGACGAGCTCCCCGCCCCGGTCTACGCCGTCAGCCCCGACCTCGCCGAACGCGTCACCGGCTACCACGTGCACCGCGGCGCCCTCGCCTCGATGCAGCGCAAGCCGCTGCCCACGGCCCGGGAACTGCTGGCCTCGGCCCGCCGGGTGGCCGTCATGGAGGCGGTCAACGACCACACCAACATCGGGGCCATCTTCCGCAGCGCCGCCGCCCTCGGCATGGACGCCGTCCTGCTGTCCCCCGACTGCGCCGACCCGCTGTACCGCCGCTCGGTGAAGGTCTCCATGGGCGCGGTGTTCTCCGTCCCCTACGCCCGCCTCGAGGCCTGGCCCAAGAGCCTGGACTCGGTACGGGAGGCGGGCTTCAAGCTCCTCGCCCTGACCCCGCACGAGAAGGCCTCGCCCATCGACGAGGCCGCCCCGCAGACCCTGGAACGGGTCGCGCTGATGCTCGGCGCGGAGGGCGACGGCCTGTCCACCCAGGCCCTGGTCGCCGCCGACGAATGGGTGCGCATCCCCATGGCGCACGGCGTGGACTCGCTCAACGTGGGCGCGGCCGCCGCCGTCGCCTTCTACGCGGTGGCCGGCAGCCGCGCCTGACACCGCCACGGGCCCCGCAACGGGCCCGTACGCGGCCTCGTCAGAGCTTCTGCGCCAGGGCGATGCCCAGCGCCACCAGCAGCGTCACCACGACGAACACGATCAGCCGCTGCCGCAGCAGCTTCGGGTCCGGCCGCGAGGGGCGGCGCCCCGTCCCGGTGGTGCGCGGAGCCGGCCGCCCGCCGCCCGTACGGCCTGCCGTGGACCCGGGGTTGCGCGGGGACGAGGGCCGCGAGGCCGGGCCCCCGTGCGGCGCCTGCGCCCGCGGGACGGGGGTGCCTGCGCCCGTACGCCGCTCCGCGCCGTGCTCCGTGTAGAGCGCGGTCTGGTCGGCGGGCCGCCCCGCGGGCCGGTCGGCGCGGACCCGCTGCGCCGGCGGACGCCCGTCGCCCAGCCCCTGTGCCTCACGGGCGGCGATCTCCTTCAGCCGCATCGACAGCTGGAGCGTGCTCGGCCGCTCCTCGGGATCCTTGGCCAGGCAGGCCCGGACCAGCGGCGCCAGGGCGTCGGGCACCCCCACCAGATGGGGCTCCTCGTGCACCACGCGGTACAGCATGACCTCGGAACTGCCGTGCCCGAAGGGCGAGTCGGCGGTGGCCGCGTAGGCGAGGGTGGCGCCGAGCGCGAAGACGTCCGTCGCCGGGGTGACGGCGGCGCCGCGCACCTGTTCGGGCGCGAGGAAGCCGGGGGAGCCGACGGCGGTGCCCACGTGGGTCAGGGTGCTCGCCCCGGTCGCCCAGGCGATGCCGAAGTCGATGATCCGCGGGCCCTTGGGGGAGAGCAGGATGTTCGAGGGCTTCAGGTCGCGGTGGACCACCCCCGCCTCGTGCACGGCGACGAGCCCCTCGGAGAGCGCGGCGCCGATCGCGGCGATCTGCGCGGCGGTCAGGGGACCTTCCTCGGCCACCTTGTCGTGGAGGGAGGGTCCGGGCACGTACTGGGTGGCGAACCAGGGACGCTCGGCGTCCAGGTCGGCGGCCACCAGCCGCGCGGTGCACCCGCCGCGGATCCGCCGCGCGGCGGACACCTCGCGCGCGAAGCGGGAGCGGAACTCCTGGTCCTCGGCCAGGTCCGGCCGGATCACCTTCAGGGCGACGCGCTGCCCGCGCCGGTCGGAGCCCAGGTAGACCACGCCCATGCCGCCGGCGCCGAGCCGCCGGTGCAGTCTGAACGAGCCGACGACACGCGGGTCCTCGCGCCGGAGCCGCATCATCGCCATGTCCACCCCGCTGCCCGGTCGTCCTGTTGACCTGGCACAGCTTACGGACCATCCGGCACGAGCGCTCAGAGGCCGCGCCCTCGTCGGGGGATTCGATCGTCAGTGCGGGGCAGGCCACTTGAGGGTGTGCCGGCCGGAGGGGGAGTCTTCTGTCTCCTCTCGCGCCCCGTCCCCAAAGGGCCCTCGTGCCAAGGGGATTGGCGCCGGAGATCGTTCCGGAGGAGGTCATCCCCGAGGCGGAGCGGAGGTCGCGGCCGGAGGAACCCGTCAACACCCCGTACGAGGACACGCGTGTGCGGGGAGTGACGGAAGTGAGCGAAGTCACTACCCTCCGGTCATCCCCTCCGGGAAGACCCCCAGGACGGGGGAGCGGTCTCCACCCAGGGGAGTACTCCGAGGGCACCCCCCTCATCCTCCCGGAGGCCCGGCAAGGGGTACGAGGGCATGAGGCCAGGGGCCTTCCGCCCGCCTAGTGTTGAAGACAAGCGGCGGGTGGCGCACTCGTCCCCCGAGGTCACAAACCCGCCGCTGCCAAACGACAGGGAGAGGACCATGGCGGACATCGCACGGCAGGGACGCAAGGCCTTCGCGTTCAACAGCCATGAGTCCGGTACGCGCCACCCGCTGGTGGCCGCGGCCATGGTCCTTCCCCTGGCCGCCCTCCTGCTCTTCCTCTTCGGAGGATTCGACCAGGTGGCGGCACAAGCGTCGTCCGTTGGCGTGATGCTGGGGCGCTGAGCGGCGCCCCAGGCCCGGGAGAGCGGCCCGGGCCGGGACATCGGCCTTGTCGAACCCCGTGGGGACGGGGGCTCGACGACGGACGGCAGGTGAAGGGTGCTGCCCGTACGACTGGGGAGTCGGACCGGCAGCACCCCCAGTCGGATATAAACAAAAACCAGCCCACCAGAACCCACCAACTCTCGTAAGACCTCATCGTCG
>NZ_JBHWBP010000453.1:0-5412 GCF_042735575.1 Streptomyces sp. NPDC059564
GGTCCTGATCAGCCGCTTCATGGCGGACCGGGGCTGCCGGTACGCCTTGACCGAACCCCCGCGGGCCGCGCGGGAGCAGCGCTCGTTCCCGTACGGGGTGGACGACGTGGAGTGGGCCCGCGCCCACGGCTACGGCGGCCGGGCCGACCGGGCGGGCGCCGAGGCCCGGGAGGCGGATCCCAACCAGCGGTACTTCCACCGGCTGACGGCGCGCGGACGCGCGGCCGCCCGTACCGCGCTGATGGGGGCCTCCCCGGTCGGCCTGTCGGCCACCGCCCCCACCGGGATGACGCTCACGGCGAGCCCCGACGGGTGCATCGCCCAGGCGCAGCGCTCCCTGTACGGGGACCTGGCCGCCTGGTTCCGCGTCAAGGTCGTCACGATGAACCTCCGCCCCGTGCAGGAGGGGAAGGTCCGCGAGGACCCCCGGTACACGGAGGCGGTCGGCGCGTGGGCGGCCTGCATGCGGGCGGCCGGCCGCCCGTACGACTCCCCCGACGCGTCCCGGGCCGCGGCCGCCGCCCTCGC
This sequence comes from Streptomyces sp. NPDC059564, assembly GCF_042735575.1. NCBI lineage: Bacteria > Bacillati > Actinomycetota > Actinomycetes > Kitasatosporales > Streptomycetaceae > Streptomyces > Streptomyces sp. NPDC059564. Next base: position 529 of record NZ_JBHWBP010000453.1, read on the forward strand.
GGAGGAACTGCCGCCGGACCGGGCCGACGCGGCCGAGACCGCCCTCGCGGTCACCGAAGCGACCTGTGCGACCAGCACCGCGCTGAGCCGGGTCTCCCAAGCTCTGGACCACACCTACGGCGATGAAGTCCGCGCGCGTCACCAGGACGACATCGACCTGAGGCGGAGGCTCCAGAACGCCGCGCTCCCGAAGGCGGAGCGCGTCGTCCCCCCGTCCGACCGACCCACCGAGCCCACCGACAGCACCGACAGCACCGACAGCACCACCACAGGCACCGACTCTTCCGGAGGATCCCATGCGTAAGTTCCGTACGACGATGCTGGCCTGCGCGCTCGCGCTCCCGCTGCTCGCGGTCCCCGCGACGCTGACCACCGCCTCCGCCACCCCGGCCGCCACCCCGGCCGACGCCTCAGGGGTGGCGGCCGACGGCAACTACTGGGTCTGGGCCGACACCAACGAGGGCGGCCCGCGCTGCGGCTGGAGCGGGAACGACTCCGACTGGCGCACCTGTGGTGCCGGGGGCAACTACAACATGAACGACCGGGCCTCGGCCTTCTGGAACAACGGCTACGCGGGCAACCTCGGCGACGTCCGCGTCTACGAGAACATCGGCTACGGCGGCGCCTCCACCTGCGCGCCGAACGGCTCCCGCGGCAACATCCCGTGGGAGTGGAACGACCGGATCTCCTCGCACAAGTGGGTCACCGGCTGCGGTTTCTGATCCACCGCGCCGCCCGACCCCCACGCACGGCCTCCCGGGACCCGAACCCGGGAGGCTTCCGGCCGTCCCGCGGCGTCAGTCCGGGAGCCCGGCGCCGCAGCGGGAGCAGTAGCGGGCGCCGGGTTCGGCGGCGAGGCGGCCGCAGTCCGGGCAGACCCGGTGCAGCAGACAGGCCGTCTCACCGCCCTCGGCGGGGGCCGGGTCGGGGAGCGGGCCGGCGCCGATGCCGAGCCCGGGGCGCCGGGTGTGCACGGTCAGGTACGCCATCCCCTGCGGGCCCGCGGTGAGCGAGCGGCGCGCGCCCCGGGCGAGCCACACCGCCGAGTGCGGCCGCAGTGCGTGCGGGCCGTCCGCGGTGTCGATCCGCCCGGCGCCGTCCACGACGACGAGCAGGACGTCGAGGGCGGGCTCGGCGTGCTCCGCGATGACGGCGCCGGGGCGCAGCCGGATCAGGTTGGAGTCGAGGCCCCGCGCGGGCCCGGTCAGCCGCCAGAGGGCGCCGGTCGCGTCGTCGGGGGCGCCCGCGATCACCGCGTCGAGGTCCGTCAGGACCCCGGTGGGGTCCGGGTGCGTCGTCATGCCCGTCCTTCCTGCCGTCCGCGCGTGCCCCCGCATTCCTACACGATCGGGGCCCGCGTTTCGGGGCCGTTCCCCTCTTCGCCCGGGCGGTGCGAAGACCCCCGCCGATGGCGTCGCACGGGTGAGCGATAAGGTCGTGGCCGGATTGCGTCGGCCGTACCAGGAACGGACGCGCGGCCGGACCGAAGGTCGATCACCGGGTCCGGCCCGGCTCCCCCGCGCCGCCTCCTCCCCGCCCCCGCACCTGCCCCGGAAACCCGCCCCGCCATGAACCCCAGCACCGCGACCGCCACCGCCCCGCGCTCCGAAGCCGTCCCGGGCCCGGAACCCGCCGCGCACCCGCGCCCGGCCGCGCCCCGTGCCCCGGCCCGGCCGAGCGCGGCCGCCGCCGTCCACAGCGTCAGCGCGGCGACGACGGTGCTGCTGGCCCTCGTGGCGATCGGCGCGGTGATCCACGAGCCGGTGCTGATCCCCCCGCTGGCCGCCAGCGCCGCCCTGGTGCACAGCGCCCCCGCCCTGCCGCTGTCCCAGCCGCGCGGGGTGGTCCTCGGCCACCTGATCGGCGCCGCCGCGGGCTACGCCGTCCTCGCCGCGGCGGGCAGCAGCGCCTGGGCGGCGGCCCTGGCGGCCGGGCTGACCCTGGCCCTGCTCACCCTCGCCCGCACCCCGCACTCGCCGGCCGTGGCCACCGCCGTGGTGACCGTCCTGCAGACGCCGGCGCCCGCCCGCTTCGTGCCGCTGCTCTTCGGTTCCACCGTGCTCCTCGTCCTCACCGGCTACGCCGGGTCCCGCATCCGCCGCAAGGCGCCGAGGTATCCCGCCTACTGGTGGTGATGACCTGCGGGCGCGCCTGCGCGGCGGCGGGGGGCGGCGGACGCTACTTCTAGTCCCGTGGCAATTTCTACGAAGGACGTCTTCGGGGCCCCCTGCTGGGTGAGCCTGATGGCCCGTGACCTGGAGGCCTCCCAGCGTTTCTACGGGGCGGTCGCCGGCTGGACCTTCCGGCCGGCGAAACAGCTCGGGGCGGGGTTCTCGGTGGCCGTCCTGGACGGCGTACCGGTCGCCGGGATCGGGGCGCTGGCCGCCGACCTGGCGGTGCCGGTGGCCTGGACCCCGTACTTCGCGGTGGACGACGCCGACGTCGCGGCGGACCGGATCCGGGAGCGCAGCGGCACGGTCGCGGTCGGCCCGGTCTCCTTCCCGACGGGCGGCGGCCGCGCCGCGCTGGTCGCCGACGTCGACGGGGCGGTCTTCGGGATCTGGGCCGGGCCGGTCGCCGCCGACTGGCGGGTCGGCAAGGGCATGGCTCCGGCCTGGCTGGAACTGCGCACCCGCAACGCCTTCGACGCCGCGCTCTTCTACGGGGAGGTGCTGGAGTGGGCCACGGGCCGCCCCGGGTGCTGCGAGGTCTCGTACGAGGAGGAGCAGGTCGTCCTGCGGCAGGGCGGCGAACCGGTGGCCCGGCTGAACAGCGGCCCCGTGGAGCCCGGCGCGTACACCCCGCACACCCGGCCGCGCTGGCACGTCCACTTCCGCGTCCCGGATCTGGACGAGGCCGTGGAGGCGGCCCTCGGCCTCGACGGACGGACCGTCTCGGTGTTCACCACGACCGACACCGAACGCTCGATCGCGCTCCGCGACCCGGACGGGGCCCTGTTCACGCTCACCGCCGACCTCTGAGCCCCGTCCCCGGAGGCGGGCGGGTCGCGGGTCGGGCGGCGCGTTGCGACACTGGCCCGGGAGGAGGTGCGCCATGGAACCGGTGGCGGCGCTGGACCGGATCGCCTTCCTGCTGGAGCGCGCCCAGGCCCCCGCCTACCGGGTACGGGCCTTCCGTACGGCGGCCGCGGCGCTCACCCGGATGGGTGAACGGGAGACCGCCGAGCGGGCCGCGTCCGGCTCCCTCGAATCGGTGAAGGGCATCGGGCCCAAGACGGCCCAGGTGGTCCGGGAAGCCCTGGAGGGGGCGATTCCGCAGTACCTCCTCGGTCTGGAGGACGAGGCCGCCGCGATGCCCGAGGGGCCGCCGCCCACGCCTGGAGCCGAAGCGCTGCGGGCGGCCCTGCGCGGGGACTGCCACCTGCACTCGGACTGGTCGGACGGCGGGAGCCCGATCGACGCGATGGGCCGCGCCGCCGCCGCGCTGGGCCACGAGTGGGCGGTGCTGACGGACCATTCGCCGCGGCTGACGGTCGCCCGGGGCCTCTCCCCGGAGCGGCTGCGCGAACAGCTGCTGGCGGTGGCGGAGCTGAACGCGGCGTGGGCGCCGTTCCGGCTGCTCACCGGCATCGAGTGCGACATCCTGCCCGACGGCTCGCTCGACCAGGAGCCGGAACTCCTGGACGGGCTGGACCTGGTGGTGGGCTCGGTGCACTCGAAGCTGCGGATGGAGGCTCCGGAGATGACGCGGCGGCTCCTGGCGGCGGTGCGCAATCCGCTGATGGACGTGCTCGGGCACTGCACGGGACGTCTCGTCACGGGCCGGACCCGGCCGGAGTCCGCGTTCGACGCCGAGCGGGTGTTCGCGGCCTGCGCGGAGTCCGGCACGGCCGTGGAGATCAACAGCCGGCCCGAGCGGCTGGACCCGCCCCGGCGGCTGCTGCGCCTCGCCGTGGCGGCGGGCACCTTCTTCGCCGTCGACACCGACGCGCACGCGCCGGGCCAGCTGGACTGGCAGATCCTGGGCTGCGAGCGGGCCGTGGAGTGCGGGGTGCCCACCGCCCGGGTGGTCAACACCTGGCCGGCGGAGCGACTGCTGGAGTGGACCCGTACCCGCGTCTGAGCCGTCAGCGCAGTCCCGCGCCCCGGACCAGGAGCAGCAGGACGTCGCCGCCCGCGACCGCCATCGTGGCCAGGAACGGGATCCGGCCGGGCGCCCGGGCGGCGGTGGCCGGCAGGGCGCAGGTCAGCGCGAGCAGCCCCCAGCCGTACGGGCCGACCGGGCCCGGCGGGCCGAGGAGCAGGGCGGCCGTCGAGGCGAGGACCAGAGCGGCGGCCAGGGCGGCCGAGCGGCGGGCGCCGAGGCGGTGCGGCAGGCCCCGTACGCCGGTGGCGAGGTCGTCGGCGATGTCGGGCAGCACGTTGGCGAAGTGGGCGCCCGCGCCGAGCAGGGCGGCGGCGCCGAGCAGCCAGAGCGGCGGCCAGGGCCGCCCGGGCAGGGCGAGCGTCACGAAGGCCGGGAGCAGTCCGAAGGCGAGGACGTACGGGAACCAGGACGCGGCCGTGCCCTTCAGGCGCAGGTTGTACGCCCAGGCGGCCGCGACCCCCACCAGGTGCGCGGCCCCCGCGAGGAACCCGGCGGCCAGCGACAGCGGCACGCACAGCAGCAGCGCGCCGACGGCGGCGCGGGTCACGGCGGCGGCCGGTACGGCGCCCGTGGCCAGGGGTTTGTCCCGGCGGCCGGTGGCCAGGTCGCGCCGCAGGTCGGCCCGGTCGTTGGACCAGCCCACCGAGAGCTGGCCGGCTGCCACGGCGGCGGCCGTCAGGGCGGTGCCGGCGGGGCCGCGCCCGGCGGCGGCCGCCAGCACGGCGGAGAAGAGGGTCACGGCGGCGGCCGGCAGGGGGTGGCAGGCGCGCAGCAGGC
>NZ_JBHWBP010000454.1:0-5384 GCF_042735575.1 Streptomyces sp. NPDC059564
CCTGGGGCTCCGCCCCAGACCCCGCGCCTCAAACTCCCCCGGCTACCGCTGGGAGGTGCCCCCGGGCGGGGCTGGATATAGGGGCGGTGGCCGTCAGGTGCGGAGGAGGCGGGCGATGGCCTTTGTGGCTTCCTCTACCTTGGCGTCGATTTCCGTGCCGCCCTTGACCGCCGCGTCCGCCACGCAGTGGCGGAGGTGTTCCTCCAGGAGTTGGAGGGCGAAGGACTGGAGGGCCTTCGTGCTCGCCGAGACCTGCGTGAGTATGTCGATGCAGTAGACGTCCTCGTCGACCAGGCGCTGGAGGCCGCGGATCTGGCCCTCGATCCGGCGCAGCCGCTTGAGGTGCTCGTCCTTCTGGTGGTGGTAGCCGTGGACGGCACCGGAGCCCTCCGCCTCGATGGTCGTCATGCGTCCTCCCGTGGTCCGGAATGAGGGATACATACCCCTCATGGGTATAGGGTACTGGGCCCCGGTCTGCGGGGCAGGGGGGCCGTGACGCCCACTGTGCCTGATGGAGGACACTGGGGAACCGCCGGTTAGCCGTGGCCGGGGGATGCGCCTAGCATCAGCCTGACCGAATCCAATGCACCCCGAGGACCTCACGTGCGATTTCGTCTGACCCCCAGGGAGACGAGCTTCTACGACATGTTCGCCGCATCCGCGGACAACATCGTCACGGGCTCCAAGCTCCTGATGGAACTGCTCGGAGCGGATCCCTCCGCCCGGGCCGAGATCGCGGAGCGGATGCGGGCGGCGGAGCACGCGGGGGACGACGCCACCCATGCGATCTTCCACCAGCTGAACTCCTCCTTCATCACGCCCTTCGACCGTGAGGACATCTACAACCTCGCGTCGAGCCTCGACGACATCATGGACTTCATGGAGGAGGCCGTCGACCTGGTCGTCCTCTACAACGTCGAAGAGCTCCCCAAGGGCGTGGAGCAGCAGATCGAGGTGCTGGCCCGGGCGGCGGAACTGACCGCCGAGGCCATGCCGCACCTGCGGACGATGGACAACCTGACCGAGTACTGGATCGAGGTCAACCGGCTGGAGAACCAGGCGGACCAGATCCACCGCAAGCTGCTCGCCCAGCTCTTCAACGGCAAGTACGACGCCATCGAGGTGCTCAAGCTGAAGCAGATCGTCGACGTGCTGGAAGAGGCCGCCGACGCGTTCGAGCACGTTGCGAACACGGTGGAGACCATCGCGGTCAAGGAGTCCTGAACCTCGTGGACACCTTTGCTCTGATCGTGACCATCGGTGTCGCGCTCGGCTTTACCTATACGAACGGCTTCCACGACTCGGCGAACGCCATCGCCACCTCCGTTTCGACCCGGGCCCTGACGCCGCGCGCGGCGCTGGCGATGGCCGCGGTGATGAACCTCGCCGGTGCCTTCCTCGGCAGTGGGGTGGCCAAGACGGTCAGCGAGGGCCTGATCGAGACGCCCCAGGGCACCCGGGGCATGTGGATCCTCTTCTCGGCGCTCGTCGGCGCGATCGTCTGGAACCTGATCACCTGGTACTTCGGTCTTCCCTCGTCCTCCTCGCACGCCCTCTTCGGCGGCATGGTCGGCGCGGCCCTGGCGGGCGGCACCGAGGTCATCTGGTCCGGGGTGATCGACAAGGTCGTCATCCCGATGTTCGTCTCGCCGGTCGTCGGCCTCATCGTCGGTTACCTGGTCATGGTCGCCATCCTGTGGATGTTCCGCCGGTCCAACCCGCACAAGGCCAAGCGCGGTTTCCGCATAGCGCAGACCGTTTCGGCGGCCGGCATGGCCCTGGGGCACGGTCTCCAGGACGCCCAGAAGACGATGGGCATCGTGATGATGGCCCTGGTCATCGCCGATGTGCAGGGAGCGGGCGACGCCATCCCGGTCTGGGTCAAGCTCGTGTGTGCCGTGATGCTGTCGCTGGGCACGTACGCGGGTGGCTGGCGCATCATGCGCACCCTCGGCCGCAAGATCATCGAGCTGGACCCGCCGCAGGGCTTCGCGGCCGAGACCACCGGCGCCTCGATCATGTTCGGCTCGGCGTACCTCTTCCACGCGCCGATCTCCACCACCCACGTGATCACCTCGGCGATCATGGGCGTGGGCGCGACGAAGCGGGTGAACGCGGTCCGCTGGGGCGTCGCGAAGAACATCATCCTGGGCTGGTTCATCACGATGCCGGCCGCGGCGCTGGTCGCGGCGCTGAGCTTCTGGGTCGTGAACCTCGCCTTCGTGTAGCGAGGACCCGTACGTGTCCACGTACGAAGTCCACGCATGAAGTCCACGTACGAAAGTGGGCCGGCTCCCCCCACCCAGGGGGAGCCGGCCCTTTTCTTTCGCCTTGCGGTGGCACCGCCATGCAGCACCGCAGGACGTCTGTCACATCCCGGTTTAGCCGAAGCGGCCCGAGATGTAGTCCTCGGTGGCCTGGACGGACGGGTTGGAGAAGATCCGGTCCGTGTCGTCGATCTCGACCAGCTTGCCCGGCTGGCCGACGGCGGCCAGGTTGAAGAAGGCGGTGCGGTCGGAGACGCGGGCGGCCTGCTGCATGTTGTGCGTCACGATGACGATCGTGAAGCGCTCCTTCAGCTCGCCGATCAGGTCCTCGATGGCGAGGGTGGAGATCGGGTCCAGGGCCGAGCAGGGCTCGTCCATCAGCAGGACCTGCGGCTCGACCGCGATGGCGCGGGCGATGCACAGACGCTGCTGCTGGCCGCCGGAGAGGCCGGAGCCCGGCTTGTTCAGGCGGTCCTTGACCTCGTTCCAGAGGTTGGCGCCCTGGAGGGACTTCTCCACGATCTCGGTCAGCTCGGACTTCTTGAAGCTGCCGTTCAGGCGCAGGCCCGCCGCCACGTTGTCGAAGATCGACATGGTGGGGAAGGGGTTCGGGCGCTGGAAGACCATGCCCACGGTGCGGCGGACCGCGACCGGGTCCACGCCGGCGCCGTACAGGTTCTCGTCGTCCAGCAGCACCTTGCCCTCGACGCGGCCACCGGGGGTGACCTCGTGCATGCGGTTCAGGGTGCGCAGGAAGGTGGACTTGCCGCAGCCGGAGGGGCCGATGAAGGCCGTCACGGAGCGGGGTTCCACGGTCATCGAGATGTCATCGATGGCCTTGTGGGCGCCGTAGAAGGCGGACAGTCCGCTGACGTCGATTCGCTTCGCCATGAGGGGTCACTTCGCTTTCATACAGTCGCGTCAGCGACCGGTCTTCGGGGCCTTCCAGCGGGCGATGCCGCGGGCCACCAGATTGAGGATCATGACGAAGGCGATCAGGACGAGCGCTGCTGCCCATGCCCGGTCGTAGGAGGCGTCACTACCGACCTTGTACTGCTCCCAAATGTAGAGGGGGAGCGAGGACTGGGCGCCTTCGAAGGGGTTGTTGTTGATGAGCTGGGTGCCGAAGACCAGCAGCATGATCGGCGCGGTCTCACCCGCGATGCGGGCGACGGCCAGCATGACGCCGGTGGCGATGCCGCCGATGGCGGTGGGCAGCACGACCTTGAGGATCACGCGCCACTTCGGCACACCGAGGGCCAGGGCGGCCTCGCGCAGCTCGTTCGGGACGAGCTTGAGCATCTCCTCGGTGGAGCGGACCACGACGGGCATCATCAGGATCGACAGGGCCAACGAGCCGGCGAAGCCGGAGGGGCCGAAGCCGAGCATCAGGTTCCAGGTCGTCAGGATGAACAGACCCGCGACGATGGAGGGGATGCCGGTCATCACGTCGACGAAGAAGGTGACGGCCTTGGCGAGCGAGCCCTTGCCGTACTCGACCAGGTAGACGGCGGTCAGCAGGCCGATGGGGGCCGCGATCAGGGTGGCCAGGGCGACCTGCTCGATGGTGCCGATCAGCGCGTGGTAGACGCCGCCGCCCTCGTCGAAGCCGGTCACGCCGTTCATCGAGTGGCTGAGGAAGTTGGCGCTCAGGAGTTCGAGGCCGCGGCTGATCGTGGTCCACAGCAGCGAGAACAGCGGGATGACCGCGAGGACGAAACAGACCCACACGACGGAGGTCGCGATGCGGTCCTTGGCCTGGCGGCGGTTCTCGACGATCGCGCTGGCGGCGTACGTGATGCCGACGAAGAGCAGCGCGGCGATCAGACCCCACTGGACCTTGCTGTGGAGGTCGAAGACGACGCCGATGCCGATGCCCAGGGCGATCGAGAGGACGCCGATGGCGGCCGGGGCCCAGCGGGGCAGGCCACCTCGCGTGAGGCTGGTGGGGGCGGCGGACTTGCGGGCCCCGACGGGGCGCTGGTCCTGAAGTGCGTGGCTCATCAGGCGTTCGCCCCCGAGAAGTCCTTGCGACGGGCGATGATCAGGCGGGCTGCGCCGTTGACCAGCAGGGTGAGCAGGAAGAGGACCAGGCCGGACGCGATCAGGGCGTCCCGGCCGAACTCGTTGGCCTCGTCGAACTTCGCGGCGATGTTCTGCGCGAAGGTGCCGCCACCCGGGTTCAGGACGTGCAGCGAGATCAGGAAGCTCGGGGAGAGGACGGTGGCCACGGCCATGGTCTCGCCGAGGGCGCGGCCGAGGCCGAGCATCGAGGCGGAGATGACACCGGAGCGGCCGAAGGGCAGCACCGACATCCGGATGACCTCCCAGCGGGTCGCGCCGAGGGCCAGTGCGGCCTCCTCGTTCATGCGCGGGACCTGCAGGAAGACCTCGCGGCTGACGCTGGTCACGATCGGCAGGATCATGATCGCGAGGAGGATGCCGACGGTGAAGAGCGAGCGGGCGACGCCGACCTGGGTCTTCTCGAAGACGTAGGTCCAGCCGAGGTACTCGTCCAGCCAGAGGTTCAGCCCGTTCAGCTGCGGCACCAGGAAGAGGGCACCCCAGATGCCGTAGACGATCGACGGCACGGCGGCCAGCAGGTCGACCACGTAGGCGATGGGCGTCGCCAGCTTGCGGGGCGCGTAGTGCGAGATGAACAGGGCGATGCCGACAGCGATCGGAACCGCGATGGCCATCGCGATGATCGAGCTGACGACCGTGCCGAAGAGCAGGACGGCGATGCCGAAGACAGGGGGCTTGGCCGACGCGTTCCAGTCGAACGTGGTGAGGAAGTTCCCCTCGTTCTGGGACAACGCGATGCTGGCGCGGTAGGTGAGGAAGACGGCGATCGACGCCATGATCACCAGGAGCAGGATGCCGGAGCCCTTGGAGAGCCCCGCGAAGATCTTGTCACCGGCGCGGCCGGTGGACCTTCCGCTCTTGGAGACCGGCGGAGCCGGGTCTATCTGGGTGGGTGTGGTGGAAGCCATGGTCTTTCCGGTCTGTGTGGGGGGCAGGCCCCCTGGCGGCGGTGCACCGGATCCCCCCGGGTGGGAGGGGGAGGTTCCCGGGGCCGGTGCGCACCGGACGGGGAGCGGTCCCGCCCACGGGGGT
>NZ_JBHWBP010000455.1:0-5322 GCF_042735575.1 Streptomyces sp. NPDC059564
ACGACTGACCGGGTCCCCGTCACCGAAACCGCCCCCGCCGCCTCCGCGGCGGGGGCGGTTTCGTGTCGTTTCCGCCCCATGGGTCCCCGTACGGGCCCCCGTGCGACCTTCACCACATCCGTGTCCGCGCCCGCCCCGGAGGTTCCGCCGGTCCCGCGCGTCGTGGAACCCTGGAACGCGCTCGTCCGTCTGAGTGGGAGAAGCAGCGGGCAACGCATGCAGGACTGAGACGCAGGACTGAGGAGAGCATGAGCGAGGACATCAGGGGCCGCGGCCGCCGTGCCGCCACCCGGCGCCGCCGGAAACCGCCGCAGCGCCGCAGGGCCCTCACCATCGCCGCATGGACCGCCGCCGGGGTGGTCCTGCTGGGCGGCGGTGGCCTCGGCTGGTTCTACTTCAAGCTCAACGGCAACCTGAAGACCGTCGACATCGACCAGGCCCTGGGCAAGGACCGCCCGCCCAACGTCGACAACGGCTCCATGGACATCCTCGTCCTCGGCTCCGACTCCCGCGGCGGCGCCAACGGCGAGTACGGCCAGGACGACGGCGGCTCGGCCCGCTCCGACACCGCGATGATCATCCACCTGTACGAGGGTCACAAGCAGGCCAGCGTCATATCGATCCCGCGCGACACGATGGGCCCGCGGCCCGCCTGTCCCACCGGCCAGGGGAAGACCAGCGCCGCCAGGCAGCGCGCGCAGTTCAACGAGGCCTTCACCATCGGCGGGGCCGCGTGCGCGGTGAAGACCGTCGAGCAGATGTCGGGGATCCGCATGGACCACTACATCGAGGTCGACTTCACCGGCTTCAAGAAGATCATCGACAACCTCGGCGGGGTCCCGCTCACGACGACGAAGCCGATCAAGGACCCCGGCAGCCACCTCGACCTCCCGGCCGGCCCCCACACGCTCAACGGGGAGCAGTCCCTCGGCCTCGTGCGCACCCGCAAGAGCGTCGGCGACGGCGGCGACCTGGGCCGAATACAGCTCCAGCAGGCCTTCATCAAGGCGCTGATCAAGCAGGTCAAGGGCATCGGCGTCTTCGAGAGCCCGAAGAAGCTGTACAGCCTCGCCGACTCCGCCACGAAGGCGATCACCACCGACAAGGCGCTCGGTGACGTGAAGTCCCTGGCGGGCTTCGCCCAGGGCCTCCAGGGCATCAGCGCCGAGAACATGCACATGATCACCTTGCCGGTGACGCAGGACCCCCTCGACAGGGACCGGGTGGTGCCCCTCACCAAGGAGTCCAAGATGGTCTGGGACGCCCTGCTCGCCGACCATCCGATACCCGCCGAGGCCACCGAGAAGTCGTCCGGGGACAAGAGCGACGCCGGAGCGATCGTCCGGTAACCCTCCGTGACGAAACCCGGCAGGAATACATGCCGGACCCTCCCTGTTGAGGGGAGCGTCCTCAGAATTTTGACAGGCGGCCCGGTCCTGGCAGACTGGTCTGTCGGCCCCGGTTCACGCAGTGCGCAATTCGGCTCCTGCGACCCGGCGCCCTCCCGAATCTAGGAGACACCTTGAAGCGCGATGTTCACCCCGAGTACGTCGAGACCCAGGTCAGCTGCACCTGTGGCGCGGCATTCACCACCCGTAGCACCCTGACCGAGGGCACCATCCGTGCCGAGGTCTGCTCCGAGTGCCACCCGTTCTACACGGGCAAGCAGAAGATCCTCGACACCGGTGGCCGTGTGGCCCGCTTCGAGGCCCGCTTCGGCAAGGGTGCGGCCAAGAAGTAGCGCGACCCAGGCGCCGGTCACCGGCCGCCCCCTGACCACGCGGGGGCGGCCGGACCGGCGCCTTTGTCGTCGTTCCGCCAAGCCCAGCCCATTTTTGACTTTCACCACAGGAGCACCCGATGTTCGAGGCGGTCGAGGAACTGATCGGCGAGCACGCCGATCTTGAGAAGAAGCTCGCCGACCCTTCGGTCCACTCCGATCAGGCCAACGCGCGCAAGCTGAACAAGCGCTACGCGGAGCTGACCCCGATCGTGGCGACCTTCCGCGCCTGGAAGCAGTCGGCCGAGGACATCGAGACGGCCAAGGAGTTCGCGGCCGACGACCCGGACTTCATCGCCGAGGTCAAGGAACTGAGCGCCCAGCGCGAAGAGCTCACCGAGAAGCTCCGCCTGCTGCTCGTCCCGCGCGACCCGAGCGACGACAAGGACGTGCTCCTCGAGGTCAAGGCCGGCGCCGGCGGCGACGAGTCCGCCCTCTTCGCGGGCGACCTGCTGCGCATGTACCTGCGCTACGCCGAGCGCGTGGGCTGGAAGACCGAGATCATCGACGCCACCGAGTCCGAGCTCGGCGGCTACAAGGACGTCCAGGTCTCCGTCCGCACCAAGGGCGGCAACGGCGCCACCGAGCCCGGCCAGGGCGTCTGGGCCCGCCTGAAGTACGAGGGCGGCGTGCACCGCGTCCAGCGCGTTCCGGCCACCGAGTCCCAGGGCCGCATCCACACCTCCGCCGCGGGCGTGCTCGTCACCCCGGAGGCCGAGGAGGTCGAGGTCGAGGTCAACATGAACGACCTCCGCATCGACGTGTACCGCTCCTCCGGCCCCGGCGGCCAGTCCGTCAACACCACCGACTCGGCCGTGCGCATCACGCACATCCCGACCGGCGTGGTCGCCTCCTGCCAGAACGAGAAGAGCCAGCTCCAGAACAAGGAGCAGGCCATGCGCATCCTGCGCTCGCGCCTGCTGGCCGCGGCGCAGGAAGCCGCCGAGCAGGAGGCCTCCGACGTGCGCCGCAGCCAGGTGCGCAGCGTGGACCGCTCCGAGAAGATCCGTACGTACAACTACCCGGAAAACCGGATCTCGGACCACCGGACGGGTTTCAAGGCGTACAACTTGGACCAGGTGCTCGACGGCGACCTCGACGCGGTCATCCAGGCCTGCGTCGACACGGACTCCGCGGCCAAGCTCGCCGCCGCGCACTGATCCCGCCCCACCCCGCCTGATCCCGCACCACCCCCCGTACGACAGCAGCCCGGAGGACCAGCGTGAACTTGCTGCTTGCCGAGGTGGCCCAGGCCACCCAGCGGCTGGCCGCCGCCGGCGTGCCCTCACCGCGCTTCGACGCGGAGGAGCTCGCGGCCTTCGTGCACGGCGTCAAACGGGGGGAACTGCACCACGTCAAGGACGCGGACTTCGACGCCCGCTACTGGGAGGCCGTCGCCCGCCGCGAGGCGCGCGAGCCGCTCCAGCACATCACCGGCCGTGCCTTCTTCCGCTACCTGGAGCTCCAGGTCGGGCCCGGGGTCTTCGTGCCCCGGCCCGAGACCGAATCGGTCGTGGACTGGGCCATACAGGCCGTCCGGGCGATGGACGTCGTCGAGCCGCTGATCGTGGACCTGTGCACCGGCTCCGGCGCCATCGCGCTCGCCATGGCCCAGGAGGTGCCGCGCTCGCGCGTGCACGCCGTGGAGCTGTCCGAGGACGCGCTGCGGTGGACCCGTAAGAACGCCGAGGGCTCCCGCGTCACCGTCCACCAGGGCGACGCGCTCAGCGCGCTGCCCGAGCTGGACGGACAGGTCGACCTGGTCATCTCCAACCCGCCGTACATCCCGCTCACCGAGTGGGAGTACGTGGCCCCCGAGGCCCGGGACCACGACCCCGAGATGGCGCTGTTCTCCGGCGAGGACGGCCTCGACACCATCCGCGGGATCGAGCGGACCGCGCACCGGCTGCTGAGGCCCGGCGGCATCGTCGTCATCGAGCACGCCGACACCCAGGGCGGCCAGGTGCCGTGGATCTTCGCCGACGAGCGGGGCTGGGCCGACTCGGCCGACCACCCCGACCTGAACAACCGCCCGCGCTTCGCGACCGCCCGCAAGGCCCTGCCGTGATCGGCGCGACCACCGTTCCCGCCACCACCCCGCTGTACGAGGAGGCCCGCTGATGGCCCGGCGATACGACTGCAACGACGCGACGGACCGCAAGACGGGTCTGCGCGAAGCGGCATCCGCAGTGCGCCGCGGCGAGCTCGTCGTGCTGCCCACCGACACCCTGTACGGGATCGGCGCGGACGCCTTCAGCGCAGAGGCCGTCGGTGACCTGCTCGCCGCCAAGGGGCGGGGCCGCAACATGCCCACGCCCGTCCTCATCGGCTCCCCGAACACCCTGCACGGCCTGGTCACGGACTTCTCCGAGCAGGCGTGGGAGCTCGTCGACGCCTTCTGGCCGGGTGCGCTGACCCTCGTCGCCAAGCACCAGCCGTCGCTGGCCTGGGACCTCGGCGAGACCCGCGGGACCGTCGCCGTACGCATGCCCCTGCACCCCGTCGCCATCGAGCTGCTGACCGAGGTCGGCCCGATGGCCGTGTCCTCGGCGAACCTGTCCGGGCACCCGGCGCCCGAGGACTGCGACGCGGCGCGCGAGATGCTGGGCGACTCCGTGTCCGTGTACCTGGACGGCGGCCCGACGCCCGGCATCCAGCCGTCGTCGATCGTCGACGTCACCGGGAAGGTTCCCGTCCTGCTGCGCGAGGGGGCACTGACCGCCGAGCAGCTGCGGGAGGTCGTACCCGACCTCGAGGTGGCTCCGTGAGCCCTGAGGGGCGTGGCATAGCAAGGGGCCAGATCCCGGCGGGGGCCGGGGGAGACGCCTTCCGCATACTCCACGTCAGCACCGGCAACGTGTGCCGCTCGCCCATCACCGAGCGGCTGACGCGCCACGCCCTGTCGCACCGGCTGGGCGGCCTCGGTCTCGTGGCCGGCGACCTCATCGTGGAGAGCGCGGGCACCTGGGGCCACGAGGGGGCGCCGATGGAGGCCAACGCGGCCGCCGTCCTCGCGGACTTCGGGGCCGACGCCACCGGCTTCACCGGGCGGGAGCTGCTGGACGAGCACGTCATACGCGCCGACCTGGTGCTGACCGCCACGCGCGACCACCGGGCGCAGGTCATCTCCATGGGCCACTCGGCGGGACTGCGGACCTTCACGCTGAAGGAGTTCACCCGGCTGGTACGGGCGATAGACCCGGCGACGCTGCCGCCGCTGGACGACGGCATGGCGGAGCGGGCCCGGGCCCTGGTCCGGGCGGCCGCCGCGCTGCGGGGCTGGCTGCTGGCGCCGTCCGCCGACGCCGACGAGGTGTACGACCCGTACGGGGCGCCGATCACCTTCTTCCGCTCGATCGGCGACGAGATCAACCAGGCCCTCGACCCGGTCGTCACGGCCCTGACGGGCGTAACCGCCCCCCACTGACCCTGCGGGTCCGCTGGGGGGGGGGGGGGGGCCCCCCCCCCCCCCCCCCCCCCCCCCCCCCCCCCCCCCGGGGGGGGGGGGGCCCCCGGGGGGGGGTGGAGGCGCGGGGGCGGAG
>NZ_JBHWBP010000456.1:0-5316 GCF_042735575.1 Streptomyces sp. NPDC059564
CCTCGGCGTCGATGAGGTTCCGCTCGCAGGACGCCCCTGCCGGCCTGTACTTCGGGGAACGGTCCGTGACGATCGCCGGCGCGGGAGAGGGTGTTGATGCCCTTGCCGACGGCCCAGTCGTAGACGGCGGTGGCGTCGGCGGTGGTGAAGGTCTCGGCGGGCCCGTAGTCGTCGATGCCCGGCATCTCGGTGACGCCGATCATCCCCCACAGCTGGGCGGGCGTCTTGGCGGGGTAGAGCGCGGCGAGCTGGTCGTAGAGGCCGGCGGCGGCGCTCTTCGTGTCGTTCGCCATGCTGTGGGTGGCGCCGTCGTAGTAGTCGAAGGTCATCAGGTTGACGACGTCGATCTGGGCTCCTGCCGCCTTCGCGCTCTTGAGGACCGCCAGCCCACTGCTCGCGAGACCGCCGGTCGTCGTCGGGAGGGTGTACGAGACCTGGAGGGGACGGCCGTTGGCGGCGGCCCAGTCCCGCACCTTCTTGATGGCCTGGTTGCGGCGGTCGATCCCGGCCTTGTTGGTCAGGGACTTGTCCTCGATGTCCATGTCGAGGCGGGTCACGTCGTAGGTCGTGATCACCTTCTGGTAGGCGGCCGCGATCGAGTCGACGCTGGTGCAGCTGTCCGCGATCTCCGTGCCGCCGTTGTCGGCCGCGTAGCCGCCGAAGGAGGGGATGACGTCGCCGCCGCGCGAGCGGATCGTGGCGAAGTCGGCGCCGAAGACGGAGGAGGCGATGGGCTGTCCCGTGGAGCCGTTCCAGTACGGGGTGCAGGAGCCCTTGGCCTCGGTCTGGACGAAGGCCATGGTCAGGTACCTGGCACCGGACTTCTGCGCGAGGTCGGCGGGATTGTCGGAGGAGTACGCCTCGAAGTACGGCGCGAAGACGTGCGCGGGCAACGGCGACGGCGCGGCCTGCGCGGGGCCCGCGCCTCCCGCGACGAGGAGCCCGGCGGACGCGGCGAGGGTGGCGAACGCCGCCGTCAAGGAACGGACGGATCGCGAAGGGTGTCTCAACGAAGCTCCCGGTGGGGCGCGAGCGAACGAACGGACGCCCCATGATTGGTCTGGACCAACCATGGGGTCAAGGGTCCGGGCCCTCCGGATCCGTCCGTTCACCGGCTCGGCCGCACAAGGGAGTTCAGCGCAGGATGCCCGCCTGCCGGGCGGCCCGGAGCCAGGAGGGGAACTCCGAGAGCAGGCGGTCGTACAGCTCGGCGTCCGAGAGGCGGTCGATGTCGTCGACGGCGAAGAAGCCGACGTTGTCGACCCGGCGCCCCGGCATGGTGTCGAAGCGCTCCAGCACTCCGAAGCCGGCCCGGCCGAGGCCCACGAACTGCCAGAACACCGGCTCCTCCACGGCCGCCCGCAGTTCCCGCTCGATCTCGGCATTGCGGTGGACCCCGCCGTCGGAGAAGAACAGCACGAGGGTCGGATCGGGCGCCGGGTTCGCCGATACGTAGGCACGCACCTGGGCGATCACCTTCTGCTCCTCGTTCTGGAAGCCGACCTCCCGCATGTCGATCTGGCCGGGGAGCAGACCGCGCGGCGGCTTCTTGCGGCCGAAGAGGCTCATCTGGCCGACGCGCACGTGCAGTCGGAGCCATTCCGGGAGGTCGCCGATGGTCAGGTCGGGCAGCCGCGCCGGGTTGGTGGCGAAGGTCCAGGCCTGCATCTCGCCGTCGTCGTCGAGCTGCGCCGAGACGGCCGCCATCCGTTCCACGACCGAGGCGACGGTGCCCCGGGAGTAGAGCGCGGCCATCGAGCCCGAGGCGTCGAGGACGAGGATCACGCGGGCGGTCTCGCCCGCCGCGCCGTTCTTGCTCAGGCTGACGGCCACCTGCTGCTTGCGCAGGGAGAGGCGGCCGCGCATGTCCGCGGGGAGCCGCTCCTCCCCATTGGTCATCCGGACGGCGGAAGAGGCCGGGGCGGCGGGCGCGGGCACCGGGGCGGGCGCCCGCACCCGCGCGGGGGCGGGCCGGACGGGCGGGGCCACCGGCGCGGCGGCCTGCACGGGCGGTTCGTCGTCCACGGTGATCCCGAAGTCCGTCGCCAGCCCCGCCAGCCCGCTCGCGTAGCCCTGGCCGACCGCCCTGAACTTCCAGGCGCCCGCCCGCCGGTAGAGCTCTCCGCTCACGAAGGCCGTCTCGGGCCCGGCCTCCATGTCGAAGCGGGCGATCTCGGCTCCGGACCCCGCGTCGAGCAGCCTCACGTGCAGTCCGGGCACCTGCCCGAAGGTGCCGCCGTCGGCGGAGGCGCAGAGCGCGACGCGCTCCACGTCCGGCTCCAGGGCGGCCAGGTTGACTTCCAGCGTGTCCGTGCCGGACCGCTTGCCGAGGTGGCGTACGGCACCCCGGGCGTGCACCGGCTGGTTGTAGAACACGAAGTCGCCGTCGGAGCGCACCCGTCCACCGCCCGCCAGCAGCAGGGCGGACGCGTCCACGTCGGGTACGCCCGGTCCGGGCCACCAGCCGAGGACAACTCTGACGGAGGATGCCGCGACCGGCAGGTTGGCGCCTTTGCTCAGTGTCGTCACGACGGACAGTCTGCCGGGTGGCCCACCGCTCCCGGTAGGCGCACGGGGCCAACGGGCCGGAAGGGGCAGGGGAGACAGACCGGTCAGGGGGCCCGGCGGATGCCGTGCGGCAGCGAGAAGTAGCCCGGGCGCCCGCGCTCCTCGGGGGTTCCCTCCGGGGCGTCGGTGTCGACGGCGCCGACCATCAGCGGGGAACTCCCGGTGGGGCCGGTGGCGGTGGCGCGCAGCCGGTAGCGCTCGGTGCGTACGGCGCCGAGGGCCAGCGGCGAGCCGCCCTCGTAGAGGGAGTACGGCTTGACGTCGTTGGCGATGCGCAGCTCGGCGGGGCTCCACCGGCCGCTGGCCGGGTCCTGGTGTTCGAGGAGGACGGAGTCGGCCGGGCCGGAGGTGTCCCCGGGCTCCGGTACGAGGGCCTCCATCTGGAAGGTGAGCAGCAGGTGCCGGTACGCCTCGGAGTTGCCGCCCCGCAGGGTCACGGTGAACTCCTGCGCCGGGCCGCCGCGGACGAGGTCGATCCGCCCGCCCCGGGTGGTGACGGACATCGACAGGTGGGTGGGCGGGGCGGGTGCCGGGGCCGGGGCGCTGGTGGCGGGAGCCGGGGTGGCCGACGGGGCCGTGGAGGCGGTCGGGCTCACGGAGGCCGAAGGGGCCACGGCGGGCGTCGGGCTCGCGGAGAGCGTGGGGATCGCGGACGGGTCCGCGATCGCCCGCGGCGGGGCGCCCTTGTCGCCACAGGCGGTCAGCGTCGCGGCGAGCAGCAGCGCACTGGCGGCGGTCGCCGCGAAACGGGGTCTGACGTGCATGGCGGCCCTCCTGCGGCTTCCGGGTGCTGGAGGAAGGTAGCAAGGCGGGGGCCGGTACGCAGCGGGCCGGCGCATGACGCTTCGGTCACGGTCGGGAACGGCGGGAGAACGGGCCGGGGCCCGCACCGATCGGTGCGGGCCCCGGCTCTCGGCTGCGCTCGGCGTCAGGCGGGCACGATGTTCTCGGCCTGCGGGCCCTTCTGGCCCTGGGTGACGTCGAAGTTCACCTTCTGGCCCTCCTGAAGCTCGCGGAAGCCCTGGGTGGCGATGTTCGAGTAGTGGGCGAACACGTCGGCGCCGCCGCCGTCCTGCTCGATGAAACCGAAACCCTTTTCCGCGTTGAACCACTTCACGGTGCCGGATGCCATATGGATTCTCCTTCGGGGCTGTACCCGGGGCCGCACTGTGCGACGCCGGCGTCGCCGTGTTGATTGACCCTGTCCGAAAGCATCCGGAAATAAAAAGTGCTCCCGTCGGACAATCCGACGGCCGCGCTTGAAATATTTGGGAACCACACCTGCAACTGAACTGCACCGTAGCACAGCGAAAACGGTCGAACGCGGACCGTTAACACCCCCGGTCGAAGGGGTCAGCCGCGGAATTCCTCCGTCCGGACGGACGAGGCCTCGGCGAGGGCCCGGGTGACCGCCTCGGCGCCCGCGCGCAGGCCGTAGACCGGGGTGTTGGGCTGCTGCCGCCAGGACTCGTCGAGACCGCCCGAGTCGACCGTGTCGAAGCCGAGCTCGTCGATCAGGGCGCGGACGGTCTTCTTGGCCGCCTCGTCGTCGCCCGCGACCGGGAGGGCCATGCGGTCCGGGGCGCCGGCCGGGAGCGGCCGCTCGAGGAGGTCTGCGGCGTACGTGCCGTTGAACGCCTTGATCACCGGGTGGCCGAGGTGCTGTTCGGTCCAGCGGCTCTCGGTCAGGCCCCCGTCCTCGATCGCCGCGATGCGGCCGTCACGCTCGCGCGGGTAGTAGTTGCAGGTGTCGATGACGGCGAAGCCGTCGGCGGCCCCGTCGAAGAGTCCGGCGGGGAGGTCGGGCACGTTCTTGAGGGGGACGGTGACCACGACGACCTCGGCGCCCCGGGCGGCCTCGGCGACGGTGACGGCCGTGGCTCCCGTCTCCTCCACGAGGTCCGTGAGGGTTTCGGGGCCGCGGGAGTTCGCGACGGAGACCTGGTGTCCGAGGGAGGTGAGCCGGCGCGTGAGGTTGCCGCCGATGTTGCCGGCGCCGATGATGCCGATCTTCATGAGCTCTCCAGTGCGTGCGGAGTCGGATATCGCGTCTGTCCGAACCACCGGAGTGCCCGCCGCATTCCGTTTCACCGCGTTCTGATTTCCGAGATCCTCCGTACGAGCTAATTTCGGCCATTTCATGGACGCCGAGAACCGGTTGGCGGCAGGCCCCGTCATCAAGGGCAGCGCCGGGGACCGTACCGGCCGGCAGTACTCAGCACGGGGAAAGGTACCGACCGATGTTCAAGCTCCCGTCCAAGCGCGCCACGTCCATCGCCCTGGCGGCCACCGCCGGCGCGGCGGCGCTCTCCTTCGCCCTCGTCACCGGCACCTCCGCCACCGCGGCCGCACCGCTGTCGGTGTCCGGCAGCCCCGAGGGCGCGTTCAGCCGGATCGCCGACTTCTACGGCTCCTACATCGACGCGGTGTACGACGGCGACGGCAAGACGGCCGACCAGCTGCGTTCCTTCTACCTCTCCGAGCCCCTCCAGCGGGAGCTGAAGCAGTGGGAGGAGACCAACCACGCGAACGGCGTCCTGCGCGCGCAGAACGTACCGCTCCAGTGGAAGGTGACGTCCACCGGCAGCGGGACGGGCAAGACCAACGCCACGGTGACCCTGACCTGGGGCGGCAGCGGCGGCAACACCACCCAGATCCACGTGCAGGCCGACCTGAAGACGAAGAAGATCACCTCCAACGCCGGCTGATCCGGGCGCCCGGGCGACCGCCCGGGCCCGGAGACACGAG
>NZ_JBHWBP010000457.1:0-5312 GCF_042735575.1 Streptomyces sp. NPDC059564
CGAGGTCAACAGCCGGGCCGGAGGCCCGCCCACGCACGGACTTGAGGCCCGGTACGGCCCGCGGGCCGTACCGGGACTCTTTTCCGTGCCGGCGCGCCGCTCAGGAGGCGGAGCGCACCACGGCCTGCTCGCGCGGGCGCGGGACGTCCTGGGCCGGAACGCGGGGGCGGGCGGGCCGCTCGGGCTGCGGTACGGGGCTCAGGAGGCGGGCCTGGAGCTGCTTGAGCTCCAGGGAGGGCTCCAGGCCCAGTTCCTCGGCGAGCAGCCGCCGGACGTTCTGGTAGGCCTGGAGGGCTTCCGCGCGCCGGCCCGCGGCGCCCAGCGCGCCGATGAGCTGGCTGTGGAACCACTCGTTGAGCGGGTAGTCGTTGATGAGCTTGCGCAGCTCGGGGATGGACTCGCGGTGCCAGCCGAGCTGTTCCTCGCAGGCGATGCGGATCTCGAACGCCCGGATGCGCAGCTCCTCCAGGTGCACGACGTGTCCGGCGAGCAGGTCGCCCGCGGGGAAGTTGGACAGGGCGGGCCCGCGCCACAGGTCGAGCGCCTCGCGCACGGTCCGCAGGGCGGTCAGGGCGTCGCCCTCGCTCAGCTCGCCGCGCGCCTGGGTGACGAGTCCCTCGAATATCCGGATGTCGATCTCGGAGTCGTCGGCGTGGATCGAGTAGCCGGGCGGGCTGGTGACGATCAGCGGGCGGCCGGCGGGCGCGAGCGCCTCGTTCGTGAACATCCGGCGTGCGTGGTACACGTACGTCTGGAGCGTCGTGACGGCGCTGCGCGGCGGTTTCTCGCCCCACAGCTCCTGGATGAGTGCGTCGGCCGTCACGATCTCCTTGGGCCGCGTCAGCAGCAGCGCCAGCGTCTGGCAGACCTTGGGGGTCCCCGGCCGGTAGGTCCTGCCGTCGTCCGTGACGATCTCGAAGGGTCCAATGAGATTGAAACGCATGGGTGATAACTCCTCGTCAGCAGAACAGCGGCAATTTCCGAACGGTCGTCGACGGAGTTGGGAATGCGATGGGCAATCCGCCTGAATTATAAGAAGTCTCTTCCAGTCCTCAGATGCACGTCAACCAGCCATATGTCAGAGCGTCGTCAACTTGCGTCAGAATTCGGAATCCTATTCACAGATTCCTGCGGAAAAGGTCCGGAAATGCAAAAACACGGCCGCCCCGCCGGATTTCTCCGGCGGGGCGGCCGCGTTCACTGGACCGGCTCGCGACTACTCTCCGAGCAGGTACCGGATGTGCTTGACCAGCTCGCCGATGTCCTCGCGCAGCAGGCTGTAGTGGTCGGCGTCGAGGTCGATGACCGTCGGCGGCTCGGCCGAGTAACCGCTGCTGTTCTCAAGGAACGAGTAGTCGTCGCCGACGGCCTTGAAGATGCTGATCGGCGCCTGGAGGGTGCGCTCGGCCAGCTCGCGGAACGAGTACTCGAATTCGTAGGTCTGGCCCACGACCGAGATGATCCGCTTGGCGAGGTCGACGTCGATTCCCTTGAGCTCGCTGATGAACTCGGCGAAGGACGCCTCGTCCGTCACGGTCTCCAGGCACTTCTCCAGGTCCGGGCCGGAAATGGTGCCGGTGAACACCGAGAAGAGGATCGTCGTGTAGGCGCGGTTGGCGAAGGAGGCCTCACGGCCCCACTCCTTGCCGTTCTCGGCGCGCACCTTCGGCGAGCCCGGGGCGATCAGGAAGAGGTTGTCGACCTTCTCGCCCGCCTGCTCCAGCTGGAAGGCGGTCTCGAAGGCGACGCGGGCGCCGAAGGAGTAGCCCCACAGGGTGTAGGGGCCCTTCGGCTGGAGCTCCTTGATGGCCTCGATGTCGGCCTTGGCCATCTCCGTGATGGTCGCGTACGGGGCCTCGCCCTCGTTGATCCCGTGCGCCTGGATGCCGTAGAACGAGCGGCCGAGGCCGATCTCGCCGGCCAGGCTGCGCAGGTTCATCGGGTAGCCGCCCAGGCCCGGCCAGCACAGCACCGGGCGGTCCTTGCCGGTCTCGGCGTGCAGGCGCACCAGGCGGGAGGACTCCTGCGCGACCTCGCGCTCGAGGCGGCGGGAGAGCTTCTCGACCGTCGGGGACTCCAGGACGCTCTGCAGCGGCAGGGAGACGCCCAGGCGCGAGTTGAGCTCGCGGATGAGGCCGACGGCGATCAGCGAGTTGCCGCCCGACTCGAAGAAGTCGTCCTGGACCGAGACGCTCTCGCGGCGCAGGGACTTGGCCCACACCTCCGCGATCTCCTTCTCGGTCTCGGTGCGCGGGGCGACGAAGGGCCGCTCCACGAGCTCGGCGTTGACCTGGTCGGAGGCGGCGAGCGCCTTCGCGTCGATCTTGCCGTTGGCGGACAGCGGGAGCCGCTCGAAGACCACGACCCGGTTCGGGATCATGTAGTCGGGCAGGAAGCTGACGAGGTCGTCGCGGATCAGCTCCGCGGGACCGCGCATGTGGACGCTGTCCTCGCGCATGCCCTCGTGGCCGAGCTGCTCCTCGCTGACGCGGCCGCCGACGAAGAAGTACGACGGGCCGCTGTCGACCCCGGCCGCGTTCAGGACGGAGTCGATCCGGCGGGAGGCGGGCAGCGGGTTGCCGGTCTTGGAGCTGTAGCCCGAGGACATGAAGCCCAGGCCCAGGCCGTTCATCATCAGGTGCTGGAGCTTCTTGCCGAGGGTGACGTAGTGCAGCCACTCCTCGGGCGCCCGGCTGATCACGCTGATGCCGAAGCTGGCGGCCTCGTACACCGACTGGTTGATCGCGATGACGTGCTTCTTGAGGACGACGTCGTCCGAGAAGCGGGTGAGGGCGCCGTCCGCGTAGCGGTACTGGCCCGCCGGGAGGTTCGCGACCTTGCCGCCGTGGGTCTGGACGTACACCTCGGCGTGGTCCTCGCGCGGGCCCGTGTGCGGGACCAGCTCGAAGGTGCCCAGGTAGAAGTCCTCCTCGGGGACGTCCAGCTGTTCGCGGACGGCCGGCTCGAAGGCCAGGTCGCGGATGTCCAGGCCGTAGGCCGGCAGCACCTGCTCGAAGAGGCCGACGATGTGGCCGGTCTCGATCTCCAGGACTTCCTGGATGTTGTTCTTGTAGACCGGCTCGATGCCGCCCTTCTTGCCCATGAAGTGGATGCGGGCGGTGGCCTTGCCGGTGGCGGCGCGCTCGCTGATCAGGACGAGCTGGTGGCGGACCGGCTGGTAGTAGTAGTAGCCCGGCTTCAGCGAGCCGACGCCCTCCAGCTCGAAGTACATCTGCGTCGCGTACAGCGCGCCCGGCGAGGCGTAGCCGTACTTCGGCAGCAGCCGCTCCTCGCTGACGTACTGGCCGAACCAGCGCAGGATCTGGCCCAGTTCGGCGGGGGCGAGGTCGGCGGACTTGCGCGAGTACGCCGAGGGGACCTTCGCGCCGAGGAGCGAGAGCAGGTCGGCCTCGGTGACCGCGCCGCCCTCGTAGAAGCGGTACGTCTTGCGGGCGAAGACCCGGCTGCGCTGCTCGGGGGTCGGCTGGGCGCCCGGCAGGTCGAAGGTGTCGCGGCCGGCCAGCTCGGAGTCGTCGCGCAGGCCCGGGTTGGACAGCTGCGCCTTGACCTGGAGCTTGCTCTTCTTCGAGGCGTGGTGGGAGCCGTGGTTGCCCTGGTCCATCAGGGCGGCTTCCTTCTCGCTCAGCTCGACGCAGGCGATCAGGTTCTGGAAGCCGGTGCGGCCGTCGTTCTTGACGATGACCGCCGCGTTGCGGACCCAGTCGTGGTTCTCGATCGCCAGGGATATCTCGTCCAGCTCGACGCGGTAGCCGCGCAGCTTGACCTGGTTGTCGGCGCGGCCGGCGAACTGCACGGTGCCGTCCGCGTTCCACTGGCCCAGGTCGCCCGTCTTGTACAGGCGGACGGGTCCGGCGCCCTCGGCGACCTCGATCTCCAGGAAGCGCTCGGCGGTCAGGTCGGGGCGGTGCAGGTAGCCGCGCGCCAGCTGGCCGCCGGCGATGTACAGCTCGCCGATCTCGCCGACGCCGACGGGCTTGAGGTCCTCCCGGCCCAGGATGTGGTACTGGGTGTCGGCCACCGGGGCGCCGATGGAGATGGACTGCGGTCCCTCCTCCAGGGCAGCCGGGTCGACCACGAACGAGGACGAGTTGATGGTGGTCTCGGTCGGACCGTAGACGTTGATCAGGGCGCGGCCCGGCATCTCCTGCGTGACCTGGATCGCGAGGAGGCGCGAGAGCGCCTCGCCACCGCTGAAGATCTGCTGCAGGGAGACGCACTGGTCGAACTTCTCCGTGTCGAGCAGGCCCTGGAGCAGGGTCGGCACGCACTGCACGGTCGTCACGCCGTACTTGACGATGGTCTCGATGAGGCCCTCGGGGTCGGCGTAGACGCCGGGGGCGCCCATGACGACGGTGGCGCCGTTGGCCGGGGAGAGGATCTCCCACTGGGCGGCGTCGAAGCTCATCGGGGTCTTCTGCAGGATGGTCTTGCCGCGGTCGATCCCGTAGGTCTCGCGCAGCCAGCCGAGCTGGCTGACGATGCTGTGGTGCTCGATCATCACGCCCTTCGGCTTGCCCGTGCTGCCGGAGGTGTAGATGACGTACGCGAGGGTGTCCGGGCGGGCGCCGTCGGCGACGGGCGCCTCCTGCTGCCCCTCGGGCAGGAGGAAGGCGTCGGAGTCGCGCAGGGTGACGACGGTGACGTCCGCGGGCGCGAGTTCGCGCAGCCGGGACACCAGCCGCTGCTGGGCCAGGATGATCTTGGCCTGGCTGTTCTCGATCATGTAGCGCAGGCGGTCCTCGGGGTACTCCGGGGACAGCGGCAGGTAGGCGGCACCCGCGGTCAGGATGCCCCACGCACCCACCATCAGGTCGATCGACGGCTCGACGAAGAGGCCGACGCAGTCGTCCGCCGCCACGCCCAGGTGTCTGAGGTACGCGGCCAGGGCGGAGCTCTTGGACGCGAGCTGGCGGTAGGTCAGTTTCTCGTCGCGGTAGACGACGGCGGTCGCCTCGGGGTGCTCGGCGACCCGGTCGGCGAGCAGGCCGGGCAACGTGGTGGTACCGCGCAAGGTGGGCTCGAGCACGCTGGTCTCCTGAAGAGTCATTTCCCGCTTCCTTACGTTCCGTTGTCGAGCAGCGGGCGCACACACGCCCCCGCGACCGGGCCTGCGGTCGAGCGATGGGCCCGGGTGTGCGACCTCTCACCCCTGCGCGTGGGGGGCGGTGTCCGCCCGTGGGGCGGACACCGCGCCCGCGGGGAGGGGCGGTGGGCGGGGGGGCGCCCCCCCCGGGGTAACCGACAAAACCGGGGCGCAAGAACAGAGGCACACCCCCCCCGCCAAACAGTAC
>NZ_JBHWBP010000458.1:0-5265 GCF_042735575.1 Streptomyces sp. NPDC059564
CGTCGACAGGTCGTTCCCGAACGACGCCGTCTCCGACGTGAAACGGTCACCCGTCAGCTGCATACCGTCACCGGAGTCACCCGCGAAACGGATGACCACGCGATCGACGCGGCGTACTTCGGTTCCGGTCGCCATGTCAGTGGGCCGGCTCTTCGCGCACCAGCTCCGGCGTGTGCTTGTAGCCGAAGATCAGCACGTCGCGTACGGCCGCCTTCGACGTGTCCTGCGGGAAGATCGGGCGTACGGCGTGCAGGATCTGGCCGTCGGACCAGAACATGGTGTCCATCTGCTCGGTGAGGGTGAACTCGGCGACGAGTTCCTTCTCCAGGCTGTAGACCTGCGACTCCCCGCCCTGCGCGTTGAAGCGGCCCATCAGGTGGATCGCGCCGAAGTCGACCTCGTCGCGGTGCGGCCCCTCGGGGGTCGGCTCGCCCGTCTCGTCGGGGGTGCTGATGATGCGGAACTGGTGGCACTGGACGTCCCACGGGTCGTCGAGCCAGCCGTCCTCGGTGGCCGGGAACCGCTCGAAGTTGGACCGCAGCAGCCGCGTCAGGAGCGGGTTGTCCAGGGTGGTCCGGCTCAGCGGGGCCACGTCGCGGTCGATGCCGCCGGCGTAGTCGTTGGCGTTCATCGACTGGAAGTAGGGGCGGTGCGGGCGCAGCCGGACCTCGCCGGTGCGCGGCACGAAGAAGAACCGGTCGTAGCGGCGCTCGCGGAAGCGGGAGCCGCCCTTCAGGTACTGGTCCGTCTCCAGGTTCTCCCACTCGGCGGCCAATTCCTTGACGTGCTGCCGCAATTCCGCGTCGAGGACGAGCCGGTCGGCCGGCAGCAACGAATATCCGTTGGCCCGCAGTTCTTCCCGTGCCTGGGTCTGCATTGTGAACTCCTCCACACCGCTCTTCGACCGCTCCTGCGGGCCGAGCCTCCCACAGCTCTGCTGACGCTGAACTGACGGGCCGGGCGGGTCAGGTCGACGTCAGCCGGTCGTCACGAGCCCTGTGCTTCACTCGACCGGTATGACAGAACAATTAGTGTCCTCGCCCCGATCGGAACGCCGGACGGTTCTGGAAGAAATCGTCGTGGCGGAATTCAAGACGGCACTGCTCATGCCCGCCGACGAGGAGCTGCCCGTGGAGGACAGCTTCTTCGAGCTCGGGATGACCTCCCTGCTGCTGACGCAGGTCAAGCAGCGCCTGGAGGAGCAGCTGGGGCGGGGCATCAGCAGCACGGCCCTGTTCAACCAGCCCACCGTCGAGCGGCTCACCGACTATCTGGCCTCGGACGTGCTGGCCGACATCTTCGACGCCAACTGAGAGGAAGGCCGCCACCATGCCGGAAACGCCGGACACGCCGGGCGCGCGGGAATTCGATGCGGTCAGGGAAATCAAAGAAAGGCTCGAAGCGGCCGAGGAGACGGTCGGCCGGCAGAACCGGGCGCTCGGGCAGTTCCTCCTGGAGAAGCACGAGCCGATCGCGGTGGTCGGCGTGGGAATGCGTCTCCCTGGCGGCAACCATTCGATTTCCGATCTCGATTCCTTTTTGCGGGACGGGCGTTCCGGTATTGTTCCGCTTCCCCGGGACCGATGGGTTCCGGAGGTGGCCGACGGTGACATCACCGCGGCCGCGGGCGGCTTTCTCGACCGTATAGACGAGTTCGACGCGCAGTTCTTCAACATTCCGCCCAAGCAGGCGCCCTTCATCGACCCGGGCCAGCGGCTGCTGATGGAGACGGTGTGGGAGGCGCTGGAGGACGCCGGCATCGACCCGGCCGGCCTTCGGCACGGTGACGGCGGCGTCTACGTGGGGGCCTCCCCGCTGGACTTCGCGCTGGAGCTGGAGGGGTTGTCGGACGAGCAGCTGGACGGGAGCCTGACGACGGGGCTCGGCGGCTACTCCATGTCGGGGCGGCTCTCGTACTTCCTGGGCTGGCGCGGCCCGAGCCTGACGACGGACACGGCGTGCGCGGCCTCGCTGACCGCCCTGCACCTGGCGGTCGAGGGGCTGCGGCGCCGCGAGTGCGGGATCGCGCTGTGCGCGGCGGTGAACGCGCTGCACAACCCGCGTTCGTTCGTGATCCTCTCGCACGGCCAGATGCTGGCCCCGGACGGGCACTGCAAGACCTTCGACGAGAGCGCGGACGGCTACGCGCGCGCCGAGGGCTGCGGGGCGCTGGTGCTCAAGCGGCTGTCGGACGCGCTGGTCGACGGTGACCGGATCCTGGCCCTCGTACGGGGGACCGCGATCGGGCAGGACGGCGAGAGCGCGGGCCTGAGCGCGCCGAACGGGACGGCGCAGGAGGCCGTGATGCGGGCGGCGCTGGCCAACGCGCGCCTCGAACCGGGCGACATCCAGTACGTGGAGGCGCACGGGACGGGGACCCCGCTGGGCGACCCGATCGAGCTCGGTTCGGTGAACGGGGTGTTCGGTGCCTCGCACGACCGGGAGAACCCGCTGACCATCGGCTCGCTGAAGGCCAACATCGGGCACATGGAGCCGGCCGCCGGGCTGGGCGGGGTGATCAAGGTGATCACCCAGATGCGGGCGAAGACCTTCTTCCCGCACGTGTGGCGCAACCTGTCCGGGCGGATCCCGTGGGACACGTATCCGATCGAGGTGGCGAAGGACGAGCGGCCCTGGGACGCCCCCGTGCGCCGGGCCACCGTCAACGGCTTCGGGGTCGCCGGGGCCATCGCGGTGGCGGTACTGGAGGAGCCCCCCGCCCCGGACACGGGCGCGCGGGCGCTCGGCAGCGACACCACCGCGCGCGCCGGGGCCGCCGGGCACGCGGCTCCCGCCGCCGACGACGACGCCGCCGGGCCGGACGGGCAGGTCTTCACGCTGTCCGCCAAGTCCCGGCCGGCCCTGCGGCTCCAGGCCGAGCGTCACGCGCGGTTCCTCGCCGCCCACCCGGACACCTCCCTCGCCGACCTGTGCCGCACCCGCGCCACGGACCGCTCGCACTTCCGCTTCCGCGCCGCCGCGGCCGTGGCCTCCACCGCCGGGCTGGCGGCCCACCTGGAGCGGTGGAGCGCGCCGCCGCGCGGTGAGGAGAAGCCCGACGCGTTCCGCAAGGTGGCGTTCCTGTTCACCGGGTCCGGTTCGCAGTACGTGGGCATGGGCCGGGCCCTGTACGGGCGGCACGCCGTCTTCACGCGCTGCGTGGACGAGTGCGACGCGCTGTTCGCGCCGCTGCTGGGCCGGTCGGTGTCGGCGGTGATGTTCGGTGACGTGCCGGACGCCGAGGAGACCCTGGCCCGTACGTCCTTCACGCACGCGGCGCTGTTCACCCTGGAGTACGCGCTGGCCCGGCTGTGGCTGTCGTGGGGGGTGCGGCCGAGCGTGCTGATCGGGCACAGCGTCGGCGAGATCGTCGCGGCGACGGTCGCCGGGCTGTTCTCCCTCGCCGACGGGGTGGCGTTCCTCGCCGCACGCTCGCGCCTGATCGAGTCGGTGTCCGTGCCGGGCTCGATGGCGGCGGTCGCAGCGCCCGCCGACGAGGTGCGGCCGCCGCTGGCGAAGTGGCCGGACCTGGCCGTCGCCGCCGTCAACGCGCCCGAGCAGTGCGTGATCTCGGGCGGGGAGCGGTCCCTGGCCGAGGCGGTCGAGGAGCTGCGCGGGCGGGGCTGGACGGTGACGCCGCTGCACGTGAGCGCCGCGTTCCACTCGCCGCTGATGGCCGAGGTGTCCGAGCCGCTGGCCGAGGTGCTGCGGGGGATCTCCTTCCAGGAGCCGCGGCTGCCCCTCGTATCGAACCTGACGGGGCGGATCGCCGACCCGCGGGAGCTGGCGACGCCCGCGTACTGGGTGCGGCACGTCAACGAGACGGTGGAGTTCGCGGCCGGGGTGCGCACCATCGCCGAGCGCGGCCGGCACGTGTTCCTGGAGGTGGGCCCGTCCACGGCGCTGACCTCGCTGGCCCGCCGGAGCCTGCCGCAGGACCAGCACCGCTGGCTGAGCTGCCTGCGCCGCAAGGACGCCACGGCCGCCCCCCTGGACGCCGCGCTCGCGGGCGCGTACACGGCGGGCCTGAACATCGCCTGGGGCGAGGTCCACGCGGGCGGGCCGGGGCGGCGGATCGCGCTGCCGCCGTACGCCTTCGACCGGCGCGGCTACCGGCTGCCCGCCCGCCCGGCGGCGCGCGGCGGCTCCGCCGAGGGCCTCCACCCGCTGCTCGGCAGGGAGGGCGAAGTCACCGGCGGGATACGGGAGTTCACGGCGCGCATCAGCGCCGGGGCCCCCGCGTACCTAGCCGACCACACGATCGGCGGGCAGGCCTTCCTGCCCGCGACGGCCTACCTCGAAGTGCTGCTCGCCGTGCAGGACGAGGTCCACGGGGACACCGGCCGGGCGGTCCAGGACGTCCGCTTCCACGAGGCGCTGTTCCTGTCGGACCGGCCGGTGCTGCTGGTGACCCGGGTGCGGACCGCGCCGGACGGCGCCCTGTCGGTGGAGATCTCCAGCCGGGCCGTCGCCGAGAACGCCGGCGACGGCGTGGAACGGCTGCACGCCACGGCTTCGGTCGCCGCCGCGCCCGCCCCGGACGGCGGCGGCCCGTCGCCGGACGGGCAGGGTCTGCTGGGGCTGCTGGGCGCGGCGGCCACGGTCCGCCCGTCGCGGGTGATGGACGCCGGGCAGGTGCGGGCGGCGTACGCCGAGGCCGGTCTGGAGTACGGGCCGCAGTTCCTGCGGGCCCGGTCGGTGACGGCGTACGGGCCGAACTTCGCGGTGACGGAGCTGTCGGGCGGGGACGTCTCGCGCGCCGAGCTGCTGCCGCCGCCGCTGCTGGACGGGGCGACGCACGCCCTGGCGGCGCTCACCGACGACGGCCGCCGGTACGTGGCCACGAGCGTGGG
Organism: Streptomyces sp. NPDC059564; assembly: GCF_042735575.1. Taxonomy (NCBI): domain Bacteria; kingdom Bacillati; phylum Actinomycetota; class Actinomycetes; order Kitasatosporales; family Streptomycetaceae; genus Streptomyces; species Streptomyces sp. NPDC059564. The sequence continues at coordinate 4,854 of NZ_JBHWBP010000458.1, forward strand.
GCGGCTGCGGGTCTTCAAGAAGCCGCGCGGCGAGGCGCTGCGCTCGGCGGCGCGGGTGACGCGCGCCGCGGACCCGGAGGCCTCCGGGGCGGGCGGCGGCCCGGCGTTCACGCTGGACCTGGTGCTGCTGGAGGACGGGCCCGACGGGGCCGGCCGCCCCGTGGCGGAGCTGACCGGGATGGGCTTCACCCGGCTGCCGGACCGGCCCGTCGAGGCGTCGGACACGGTACGGGCGGCCGAGGCGGCGGCCGCCGCCGGGCCGCTGGACGTGGCGGCGCTGGCGGCGGCGGAGCCCGCGGAGCGGCAGGCGGCGCTGGTGTCGCTGGTCCGGGCCACGGTCGCGGCGCTGCTCGCGATCGACGACCCGGAGTACGTCGACACCCGGGCGAGCTTCCTGGAACTGGGGCTGCCT
>NZ_JBHWBP010000459.1:0-5194 GCF_042735575.1 Streptomyces sp. NPDC059564
AGCTGCTCACCGAGCCGGTGGAGTGGGCGGAGCACGGGCGTCCGCGCCGGGCCGGAGTGTCCTCGTTCGGCGTCAGTGGCACCAACGCCCACGTCATCGTCGAGCAGGCACCGGCCGAAGATGCCGAGGAGACGCGGCCCGACGGGGACGACCGGCCGGCGGTCCCCTGGCTGATCTCCGCGAAGGACGACATCGGCCTGCGGGCCCAGGCGGAACGCCTCCTCGGGTACGTCCAGTCCGCCCGCCGGACCGACGAGACCGACATCGCCCTCTCCCTGGCGACCACGCGCGCCTCCTTCCCCCACCGCGCGGCCGTCATCGGCGCGGACCGCGAGCTGCTCCTCCGGGGACTCACCGCCCTGGCACACGGCGAGACCTCCGGCGCGGAGACCGTGCGGGGAACGGCGTCCGCCGGAGGCAGCAGGACCGCGTTCCTGTTCTCGGGGCAGGGGAGCCAGCGCCTGGGGATGGGGCGTGACCTCTACGCGGCCTTCCCGGTGTTCGCCGAGGTCTTCGACACGGTCTGCTCCGCACTGGACGCGCACCTCGAACAGCCGGTGCGGGGCGTGGTGTTCGGCGATGACGCGGAGCTCCTGAACCAGACGACCTACACGCAGTCGGCGTTGTTCGCGGTCGAGGTGGCGCTGTTCCGGCTGGTGGAGTCCTGGGGTGTGCGGCCGGACCTCCTGGCGGGCCACTCGGTGGGCGAGTTCGCGGCGGCCCACGTGGCCGGCGTGCTCTCGCTCGAGGACGCGGCGCGGCTGGTGGCAGCGCGTGGCCGGCTGATGCAGGCGCTCCCGGCCGGGGGCGTGATGGTGGCGGTACAGGCCTCGGAGGACGAGGTACGGGAACTGCTGACCGGCTACGAGGACCGCGCGGGCATCGCCGCGGTCAACGGGCCGTCGTCGGTGGTGGTTTCGGGCGCGGAGGACGCCGTGGCAGCGGTCGTCGACCGGCTGTCGGCCGACGGGCGCAAGACGAAGGCGCTGTCCGTCTCGCACGCGTTCCACTCGCCGTTGATGGACCCGATGCTGGACGACTTCCGCACGGTCGTGGAAACGGTCACCTTCAATGCCCCGCGCGTGCCGGTCGTCTCCACCCTCACCGGGCACCTGGTGCCGGCGGAGGAGTTCGGCTCCGCCGACTACTGGGTGCGCCACGTCCGCGAGGCCGTCCGCTTCGCCGACGCCGTCGCCTCCCTGGCCGACGAGGGCGTCCGTACCTTCCTGGAGATCGGCCCCGGCGGAGCGCTGACGGCCATGGCCCAGGACTCCCTGGACGAGCACGCCGTCACGGTCCCCCTCCTGCGCACGGACCGCGCCGAGGACGTGGCCGTCACGACCGCCCTCGCCCAGCTCCACGTCCACGGGATTCCCGTCGACTGGACGGCCGTCTTCGCCGATCGCGGCGCCCGGCGCGTCGACCTCCCCACCTACGCCTTCCGCAACACGCCGTACTGGCTGCTCCCCGCCGACCCGCACGAGACCGGGCCCGCGGCGGCGGACCCGGCGGAGGCCGGGTTCTGGGAGGTCGTGGAGAGCCAGGATCTGGCGGCCCTCACCGAGCAGTTGGAGGTCGACGGGGACTCCCCGCTCAGCTCCGTACTGCCGGCCCTGTCCCAGTGGCGCCGGCAGCGGCGGGACCAGTCCGTTCTCGACGGCCGCCGGTACCGGATCTCGTGGAAGCCGCTCACCGGCCGGGAGGCGGCCGAACTGACCGGCGCCTGGCTGCTCGTCGTCCCGGCGGGCGCCGAGGACGACCGTACGGTCGCCGACGTGACGGCCGCCCTGTCCCGCCACGGCGCCGACGTCGTACCGCTGGTCGTACGCGCCGACGCGGACCGTCCGGCGCTGGCCGCACTGCTGCGCCGGGAGCTCGGAGACACCTCACCCGCCGGCGTCCTGTCGCTGCTCGCGCTCGCCGAAGAGCCGCACCCCGCCCACCCGGAGCTGCCCACCGGTCTCGCCCTGACCACCCTGCTCGTGCAGGCGCTGGGCGACGCGGAGGTGTCCGCACCGCTCTGGTGCGTCACCACGGGAGCGGTCACCATCGGCCGCTCGGACCCGCTGACCAGCCCCGGCCAGGGCATGGTCTGGGGCCTCGGCCGCTCGGTGGCCCTGGAGTTCCCGGAGCTCTGGGGCGGACTGGTCGACCTGGCCGGTGCCCTGGACGAGCGGACGGCCCGCCGGCTGGTGTCCGTACTGTCCGCACCCGCCGCGGAGGACCAGATCGCGATCCGGCCCTCCGGGATCTTCGTCCGGCGCCTGGTGCGGGCCCTCACCGGTGCCGCACCCGCCGACCAGGCCTGGCAGCCGCGCGGCACCGTACTGATCACCGGCGGCACCGGCGCGCTGGGCGCGCAGGTGGCGCGGCACGTGGCTGGGCGCGGCGCCGAACACGTCGTGCTGACCGGCCGACGGGGTCCGGAGGCCCCCGGAGCAGCCGAACTCGTGGCGGAGATCGAGGAGTTGGGCGCCAAGGTCACCGTCGTGGCCTGCGACGTCTCCGACCGGGAGGCGGTCGCCGACCTGCTCTGGTCGCTGCCCGAGGACCGGTATCCGCTGACGGCGGTGGTGCACGCGGCAGGCGTACCGCAGTTCGCACCCACCGACACCCTGGGCCTCGACGACCTCGCGGACGTCGTGTCCGCCAAGGTGGCGGGCGCGACGCACCTGGACGAACTCCTGGGTGACCGGCCGCTGGACGCCTTCGTCCTCTTCTCCTCGGTGGCCGGCGTGTGGGGCAGCGGCAGCCAGGCCGCCTACTCGGCCGCCAACGCCTTCCTCGACGGACTCGCCGAGCAGCGGCGCTCCCGCGGCCTCACCGCCACGGCGGTGGCCTGGGGGCCCTGGGCGGACGGCGGCATGGTGGGCGACGGCGAGGCGGAAGAGCACCTGCGCCGCCGCGGTCTGCCGGCGATGTCCCCGGACACCGCGATCGCCGCGCTCCAGCGGGCGCTGGACCACGACGAGACCGCCGTCGTCGTCGCGGACGTCAGCTGGGGCCGGTTCGCGCCGGCCTTCACCATCGCCCGGACCAGCCCCCTCCTCGCCGACCTGCCGGAGGTGCGCAAGGCCCTCGCCGAGGCCGAACCGGCCACGGGCACCGGAGGCGGCGCCGACGGCGCGGCGTCCTCCCTCGGAGCCGAGCTGGCGGCCCTCGCGGAGCCCGAGCGCCGCCGCGTACTGCTCGACCTCGTCAGGGCCGAAGTGGCCAGGGCGCTCGGCCATCCGGGCCGTGACTCCGTGGCCTCCGACCGCTCTTTCAAGGACCTCGGGTTCGACTCGCTCACCGGTGTCGAACTGCGCAACCGGCTGAACGCGGCCACCGGCCTGCGGTTGCCGACCACCCTGGTCTTCGACCACCCCAACGCCGCCGCGCTCGCCGCCTTCCTGGCCGCCGAGGTGTCCGGCCACGGCGCCGCCGCCGTCGGCGCGGACGGCGCCGCGCCGGCCGAGCGCACGGGGGCGGCCCCCGACGAGCCCATCGCGATCGTCGCCATGAGCTGCCGGTTCCCCGGTGGCGCCAACTCCCCCGAGCGGCTGTGGCAGCTCCTCGTGGACGGCGTCGACGCCGTGTCGGCCTTCCCGGCCGACCGCGGCTGGGACCTCGACGGCCTGTACGACCCGGACCCCGAACACCCCGGCACCACGTACGTCAGCGAGGGCGGGTTCCTCTACGACGCCGGCCGCTTCGACTCCACGTTCTTCGGGATCTCACCGCGCGAGGCCCTCGCCATGGACCCGCAGCAGAGGCTGCTCCTGGAAACCGCCTGGGAAGCCCTGGAACGGGCCCGGCTCGCACCCTCCGCCGTGCGCGGCAGCCGGACCGGTGTCTTCATCGGCTCCGGCTACCAGGGATACGGCGCGGGGCTGGGCGACCTCCCCGACGGCGTCGAAGGGCACCTGCTCACCGGCGCCTCCAGCAGCGTCATGTCGGGCCGGATCGCGTACTCCCTCGGCCTCGAGGGGCCCGCGATGACGGTGGACACCGCCTGCTCCTCCTCGCTGGTCGCGCTGCACCTGGCCACGCAGGCCCTGCGCCAGGGCGAGTGTGAGCTCGCGCTGGTCGGCGGCGCGGCCGTGATGGCGAGCCCCAACGCCTTCGTCGAGTTCAGCCGGCAGCGCGGTCTGGCCGCCGACGGCCGCTGCAAGCCGTTCGCGGCCGCCGCCGACGGCACGGGCTGGGGCGAGGGCGTCGGCATGCTGCTGGTGGAGCGGCTGTCGGACGCGCGGCGCAACGGCCACCCGGTACTCGCGGTCGTGCGCGGCAGCGCCGTCAACCAGGACGGTGCCTCGAACGGCCTGACCGCCCCGAACGGTCCGGCGCAGCAGCGGGTCATCCGCCAGGCGCTCGCCAACGCGGGTCTGTCGACCGCCGACGTGGACGTGGTCGAGGCGCACGGCACCGGCACCGCGCTCGGCGACCCGATCGAAGCCCAGGCGCTGCTGGCGACGTACGGGCAGGACCGGCCGGAGGACCAGCCGCTGTGGCTGGGCTCGCTCAAGTCCAACATCGGCCACACCCAGGCCGCTTCAGGCGTGGCCAGCGTGATCAAGACCGTGATGGCACTGCGCCACGGCTTGCTGCCGAAGACCCTGCACGTGGACGAGGCGTCACCACACGTCGACTGGTCGACGGGCGCGGTACGCCTGCTCACCGAGCCCGTGACCTGGACCGGGAACGGCCACCCGCGACGGGCGGCGGTCTCCTCCTTCGGCGTGAGCGGCACCAACGCCCACACCATCATCGAGCAGGCCCCGGCCACCACGCCCGGCGAAGAGGAGGAGGGCGACGGGGCGCCCGCCGAAGAGCGGTACCTGCTCTGGACGGTGTCCGGCAAGGACGAGGCGTCCCTGCGGGCTCAGGCACGCAACCTCCTGGCCCACACGGCGAACCACCCGGACCTCGCTCCGGCGGACCTCGCCCGCACGCTGGCCGAGTCCCGTACCGCCATGCCACACCGCGCGGTCGTCCTCGGCCGGACCACGGCCGAACTGGCCGCCGGCCTGGAGGCCCTGAGCAACGGGGAGTCGGCCGCGGACCTCGTACGGGGCGTCGCGCGCCCGGCGGAAGGCCGTACGGCGTTCCTGTTCTCGGGGCAGGGGAGTCAGCGGCTGGGGATGGGGCGTGAACTGTACGCGGCCTTCCCGGTGTTCGCGGATGCGTTCGATGAGGTGTGTGCGCATGTGGA
>NZ_JBHWBP010000460.1:0-5193 GCF_042735575.1 Streptomyces sp. NPDC059564
CCCAACAAACCCTGGCCTCAACCCCCCCCGCCCGCGACACATTTATAGGCCCCGGGGCGCTGTTTTTATTTCACACAACCCCCCCCGCCCGGGGCCCCCTCGCTTCGGGTCAACTGCCGTCCGTCAGGCGCCCCACCGGCAGCCGCAGGGTGGTCACCGCACCCCCGTCGGGAGCGTTGGCGAACTCCAGGACGACCTCCAGTACCGCGGCCTGGCCCACCACGATGGTCAGGCCCAGCCCGTGGCCCCGGCCGCGCCCGGGGTCCCCGGTGCGGAAGCGCTTGGGGCCCTGCTCGATCAGCTCGGCCGGGTAGCCCGGCCCGTGGTCGCGGATCACCACCACCGGGCCCTCCACCGTCACCTCGACCGGCGGCTGCCCGTGCTTGTGGGCGTTGGCCAGCAGGTTGGCCAGGATCCGGTCCAGGCGCCGCCGGTCGGTGAGCACCACCGCGTCCCGCACCACCCGTACGCCGGCGGGCAGCCGGGTCCCCGCGACGGCCCGTTGAACGGCCCGGCCCAGCTCCACGCGGGCCAGGTCGGCCCGCTCCACACCGGAATCCAGCCGGGAGATCTCCAACAGGTCCTCGGTGAGCAGGTGCAGGGCCTTGAGCCGGTCGTTGATCATCTCCTTCGGGCGCCCGTCGGGCAGCAGCGAGGCCGCGGCGAGCGAGCCCGTCAGCGGGGTGCGGAGCTCGTGCGCGACATCGGCGGTGAACCGCTTCTCCGCCTCCAGCCGCTCCTGCAGCGAGCCCGCCATCGAGTCCAGTGCCTGCGCGACGTCCCGTACCTCGTCGTGGTAGCGGCGCGGCCGCTCGGAGGCCGCGTCGGCGGGGAAGTCCACCCGGGCGTCCAGGTCCCCGGCGCTGATCCGGCGGGCCACGGCGGCCGTGGTGGCGAGCCGCCGGCTGATCCGGTCGGCGAGGAAGAGGCCGGCCAGCGCCACCACCCCGGCGGCGAGCGCCGAGGAGGCGAGGATCGCCATGTCGATGTCCCGCAGCCGGTCGCGCGTGTTCCCGTACGGGATCCAGACGGCCAGCGCCTTCTGGTCGGCGGGCCCGGCCGCCCACATCACGGGCTTGCCCTGGTACGTCCCGACCATGCTGCCGGTCCGGCTGCCCGCGACGAGCTCGCGCAGTGGGCCCGGCAGCCCGGGCGGGTCCAGGCCGGCGTTCACGTCGCCGTGCGCCGTGCCGTACTCGTAGTGGCCGAGGGCGTGGTCCAGGTCCCGGTCCGCCTCCTTGCGGACCTCCCCGACGACCTGCCGGGCGACCACGTTGTGCACGAGGATCCCGAGGGCGGCGGCGACCAGGCAGCACACCGTCGTGGTGGTGAGGGCGATCTTCCACCGCAGGCTGCTCAGCGCGCGCATCGCGACCGGGTCTCGGGCAGCGGGACGTCCGTGAGGGCGGGACAGTCGTCGAGGGTGAGCTGCGACAGGCTCATGCCGGCCGTCTTGGGGTCCCAGACGTAGTCGGAGACCGAGGTGTACCGCGGGTTCGAGGTCGGCTCGCGCACGGCCAGGTGCTCGGCGGCCACCTCGACGCCCTCCAGCACCCCGCGCCGGGACAGGATCCGGGCGATGCGCCCGTCGTCCCGGACGGTGTAGACGCGCAGTTCGGTGAGCCGGCCGTCCACGTCCAGCGCGGTGATCAGCTCCTCCCGGCCGTTGCCCGTGAGGTCGTGCAGGACGCCGGGGCGCACCGGGCAGTCGGGTCCGCCGTCCCCAGCCTGTGTGCACAGCGCGAGCCGCTGCACCGCGCGCGGGTCGACGAGGCGGCCCGTGCCGCCGTCCTCGGCGGTGGAGGAGGTGATGTCGGCCCGTACGACGGCCAGCGCGTCCACCCCGCGCATGGTCAGGGCCAGCGCCCTGGGCAGCCCGGGCACCACGGCGGCCGTGCCGGGCTGCTGGCCCGGGCCGGGCGGGGCGGGGTGGATGTCCTTCCACAGGGTCTTGGGGGCGTGCACCGTTCCGAGGTCGCCCCCGTTCTTGAGCCCCTCCACATCGGCGCACCCCGCCGCGCCGGCCAGAACGGCGGCGAGGACCATCACGGCCGGGACCCGGTGCATGCTCCGATGCTCCCCCGCCACCGCCGGAGCGGCCCGGCCCGTGCGGCGTTCGGGGGACCCCGGCGCTCAGAGGTCGGGCTGGGCGATGGCGCGGGCCGCCGCGACCTCGTGGTGGACCGGGGCGAGCACGGAGTGCTCCGCACCCGGCGGGAGGGGCTGGACCCGGACCTCCCTCAGCGTCCGGCTGCTGCGCACCCCCTCCGCCAGACCGCGCAGCTCGGCGGTGAGGGCCGCCACCTCCTCACCGTCGGGCGGGGCGGCACCGTGGTTGACGCGAACACGGGCGGCGGTCGTCGCGTCCACGATCCGCTCCACGGCCACCACCAGCGGCCACCACGCGGCGGCCCGGGCCCCGGTGGGCGGGGGTTCGGTCAGGGCCCGCTGGAACTCGCTGCGGACGCCGGAGAGCTCCCGGTAGATGCGGCGCCGGGCCTGGAGGCGGGCCTGCCGGGCGGCCCGCAGCGCGGCCCCGTCGGCGACGGGGGCGAAGGCGCGCTCGACGTAGTGGGCCGCGTCGTCCACGGTGTCGGCGAGCCGGTCCCCGATCCGGGTGTGCCAGCTCTCGGGCCACAGGAGGTATCCGGCGACGAGGGCGATGGCGCACCCGATGAGGCTGTCGAGCAGCCGGGGCCGGATGAGGTCGAAGCCCTGGTGGTTGAGGAGGTCCGAGAGGAGCAGGATGACCGGGGTGATGGCCGCGGTCTGGAAGGCGTACCCCTTCGCGGAGAACGCCGGGATCAGCGCGGCCAGCAGCGCCATGACGGGTACGTCCCACCAGCCGCGCGGCACCTCGGCCAGCACGGCGGCCGCGAGGACCAGCCCGGCGGCCGTCCCCAGGGCGCGCAGCACGGCCCGGGAGAACACGGAGCCGAAGTCGGGCTTGAGGACGAAGGTGACGGTCAGGGCGACCCAGTAGGACCGCTCCACCTCGATGAGGGAGACCAGCGACTGCGCGAGCCCGATGCACAGCGCGAGCCGCAGCCCGTACCGCCAGGAGGCCGCGGAGAACATCACGTCGCGCACCGCCCGCCGGGCCCGCACGCGCAGGGCGGCGGGCCGGCCGAGGCGGTCGTCGACGTTGTTCGGGTCCGGTTCGGCGAGGTGCACGGTGACGGCGGCGTGCCGCAGGGCGGCGTCGAGGGCGCGCCCGGACGGGCCCTCGGGCGCGGGCAGGCTCAGGTCGGGGGTTCCGGTGCGGCCCTCCTCGACGGCCCGGGCCAGTTCGCGCACGGCGGCCGGGATCCCGGGCGGCAGGGGCCGGCCGCGCAGGTGGACGGCGGGCGCGGCCTCGACCAGCGGGATCAGGGCGTTGAGCTGGGTGAGCATCCGCACCAGAGAGGGGTTGCGGCCGTGCACCCGGGCCCGGCGGGCCAGGACGAGGTCGTAGGCGTGGTTCAGGGCCTGGGTGACCTGCTGGCGGCGTTCCTCGTAGCCGGGTCCGCCCGCGGCCTCCAGGCTGTCGGCCAGCGCCCGGTAGGCGGCGCCGACGGCGGCCCGTTCGGGTCCGCGGCCGCGCAGCGGCCAGCCCAGCAGGGTCAGGGCGAGGACGAACAGGCCGCCCGCGGTGAGCAGCAGGGGCGCGGTCCACCAGGGCTGGGGCATCGGCAGTCCGGCACCGACGACCGCGTTGAGCAGGAGCAGCAGCCCGGACACGGAGGCGACCGTGCCGATCGAGGAGATCATCCCGGAGACGAGGGCGATCAGGGTGAGGACGCCGACGGCGAGCCAGCCGTGCCCGAAGACGAGGGTGCCGACGGCGACGCCGATGGCGCCGAACAGCTGGGGGACGGCGATGTTCAGGATCCGCATCCGGTAGGCGTCGGCGGTGTCGCCGATCACCCCGGACAGGGCTCCCATGGAGACGAGGGCACCGTACTCGGGCTCGTCCAGGGCGAAGCCGACGGCGAGCGGGACGGCCAGCGCGATCCCGGCGCGGACGGCCGCGGCCCAGGGGACGGGGGCGCGGTTGGGCCGCAGTCCGGCGAGCAGCCAGGCGGGGGGAGTCAGCGGCTTCGGGCGCAGCCGCCCGGACGGTATGTGCTCGGTGCGTCGTTCGGTGGTCATTCCGCTTCCGTGTCGCCGCTCGCGAATCGGTTCTTCTGGGGGGTTCTGCGGAGTATGGGTACTTCCGAGCTTATGGGGTGCGACGCAGCCGGCCCGCCAGCCAGGCGGCCAGCGCTGCCGCGAGCCCGACCGCGAGGACCACCCAGGCGGTGGTCCGCAGGAAGGCGGTGAGCGCGTCGTACACCGCTCCGGCGGCGGCCCGGTCGATGTCGGCCGGCAGGTCGTCGAGGGTGAGGCGGCGGCACAGGACCACCGCGATCCACAGCAGCACGGCCCCCGCGGCCAGCCCGAGACCGGTGGCCACGACGGCGCGCCGCCGGCGGACGGCGACGGCGACGGCGGCCACGGCGAGGAGCAGGGTCAGCACGGGGAGCCAGACGCCGGCGACCTGGAGCATGCGGAACCCCTTCCGGAGCGCACCGAGGTTGTCGTACTCCATGACCTTCACGGACAGGCGGGTTTCCGGGATCCGGTCGGCGAAGGGCACTCCGTCGGCGACCAGTTCGCCCCTGACCTGGGCTATCACCGGCGCCAGGTCGATGGTGACGGCGTCCCCGCGGCCGCTGTCGAGGGCGTCGAGGAAGGCGGTGTGCGCGGCCCGGTTGGCGGCGTCCCAGGCCGTGCGGTAGGCGGGGGTCCCGGCGAAGGAGTGCAGGGCCTCGCCGATCAGGGCGTCCACCCCGCCCTGGAAGGGGCCCGCGTCGATCTGTCCGGAGAGGGCGCGGGTGGCCTGGGTGACCACCACGCCCTGGACGGCCGGGTCGTTGGCGAGCGGGGACATGGCGGCGGTGTAGCGGTCGGCGTTCCCCAGCTCGTGGTCGGCCCAGTAGGCCACCGCGCTCGCGGGCACGAGGAGGGCCACGAGCACGACGAGGGCCGCCGACAGATAGGTGCGCACGTCACCAGGGAAAGCCCCGGAGGGCGGGCGGCGCCAGTGGCGCTGCTGCGTCCGGGTGGACCCGGCGCGCGTCCGGGCCGCGCCGGGCCACCCGGACGAGTGATCCACTTGCCGCCCCGCGGTGCCGGGTGTGCCCTGGAGGGTGGAAGAGAGGAGCCCCGCCC